>CAYRVN010000109.1:0-4305 GCA_964427675.1 uncultured Acidaminococcales bacterium | reverse complement strand
TTTTCACCAGCCTTTTTGTCCGCCCCCTTCTTATCGCTGCCACAGCCTGCCAAAGCAGATAAAGCGAGGATGGCCGCAAGAGCAAGGGCAAATAGTTTTTTCATGTAAGGACCTCCTTCTAGTATCAAACATTATCAAACTAATTGTAGCAACTGATTGTAAGGAAAGCAACATAATTGAAGGCAAAATACGTAAAAAGACTTGTAAAAATTGGCATATGAGTAGATAATTATCATGTATAATTGTGTTAACTATTGCTGCTTTGTTTGCAGCAGGACGGAGAGCTATGGAGCAAAAGACGGAAAATAAGGCAAATAATCATAAATTTCTAAAAGGTACTCTGATTCTTACCATTTCCAGTATAGTGGTCAAAGTAATTGGCTCACTTAACTGGATTATTTTGTCACGTGTAATGGGCGGCGAAGGTATTGGCCTTTATCAGATGGGTTTCCCAATCTATTTGATGGCAATTACGGTTTCTTCTGCCGGCATTCCTGTTGCGATTTCGATTATCACGGCAGAAAAACTTGCGCAGAAGGATTATCTGGGTGCACAGAGGGTTTTTCATATATCGCTGAGACTATTGCTCATTACAGGCATCGTTTTTTCGGGAGCGTTATTGTTTGGCGCAGGTTGGCTGATTGATAATCATCTGATCAGAGACGCACGCGCCTACTATTCGATCATAGCCTTGGCACCGGCTGTATTTTTTGTCACTTTTCTTTCCAGCTTCCGCGGCTATCTGCAAGGTTGGCAGATTATGACGCCTACCGCTGCTTCCGAAATAGTTGAGCAGCTTACACGCGTTGTCACGATGATTTTTTTCGCCAATATGTTTATGCCGCGCGGGCTCGCTTATGCTGCCGGCGGTGCCAGCATGGGTGCCGGTGTCGGCGCTTTTTGCGGTCTGTTGGTTTTGTGTTGGTTTTATGCCCGACTAAAGAAACAATTTTATAATGAAATAAATAACCAAAAGGTAACATTCACCAAAGAATCGGCCTGGGATGTCATCAAGCGGCTGGTCAAACTTGCACTGCCGGTTTCCATGTCCAGTCTGATGCTGCCTGTGGTAGCCAACCTGGATTTGTTGATTGTGCCGGCAAGACTGGAAGTAGCTGGTTTCAATGTCAGCGAGGCAACTGAGATGTTCGGCTATCTTACTGGTATGGCAGTACCTTTGATCAATCTTTCTACTATCCTGACAGCTTCGCTCGCCATCAGCCTCGTACCTGCTATTTCTGAATCACGTGTTATGAAGGACAAGGCTGGTATTAAGGCAAAATTGAGGACAGCTTTTAGCGTTACTTCCATTATAACCATACCTTGCACAATTGGCTTATTCATTCTTGCAGAAAAAATTGCCGCTATGATTTACAACGCACCGAATGCGGCACCTGCCATTCAAACCATGAGTACGGCTATCTTCATGCTTGGCCTGCATCAGGTAAGTACAGGTATTTTACAGGGACTTGGCAAAACAACCATACCGGTCATCAACATGATTATTGCTGCTACTGCCAAAGTAGGTTTAAGCTGGGTGTTGACGGCAATTCCTTCGCTGGGCATTAAAGGTGCTGCCTGGGCAACAGTTGCTGACATTGGCGTTGCGGCTATCTTGAATTTATTCTTCATATATAAGTACACCGGTTTTTCTTTATCAATTGGCGGCGTATTGAAACCATTCCTTGCATCGCTGGCAATGGGTGCCGCGGTTTGGGGCGTGTTAATTGCAACACCTTCCTGGGGGGCCTGGAATATTTTGGCATCGTTGATTGTAGCAGTGCCAATTTATGGTATTTGTCTGATTGCTTTGGGCGGTTTGCATCGCGAAGAAGCGGAAGAACTGCCTTTTATAGGAGGAAGAATTTTGTCTTTAGGCAAAAAACTTGGTTTTTATAAGTAGCATTTGAACTGATAAAAAGTTTACATAAATACTATTCCATCTGTGTCTTTTTTGTGAGCAATTTGATTAATTTTGCAAATTGTGCAATAATGGAAAAGTGTTTAGGAGGTATTTTTTGATGGAACAGCAAGAAAAAGAGTTTACCCCGAATAGAGATTATGTTATTGCAGTCGCATGTCCGGGCAAAGGAACTAGGGTTTTTCGCATCAAAAAACCTATAGCTATTTTTGTTTGTGTAGCTATGATTTGCGGTATTGGCAGCTTAGTTAAAGGCGCTTATGCTGTTAACAGGGCAAATCAGGAGCAACAGGAATTGATGACTTATCGTGCTCAGTATGCAAGACAGGAAGAGAAACTTCAGGCGTTGCTTGCAGAGAACGAAAAGATCCAAAAAAACCTGGCGGAAGTTGCAGCGTTGGAAGCAGAAGTGCGCAGAACTCTTGACCAGGACGGTAATGGTACTTCCCGTGGTGGTGTTGACCGTGCTTCTCATGAAGCCGATATGAAAGGTCAGGGCGGCCCAGGTAAAATTGGTCTTAGCAATATGGATGTCCTTAGTAAACAGAATAAACTTATTGAGGAACGTATCGCCTACAAATATGAGAATTTGAGCAATATGCTCGAACAGCTTGAACAAAAAAGTGTGACACCTAACTACTGGCCAACGGATAGCGGAGAAATTTCTTCCCGCTATGGCTACCGTTATGATCCTTTTGGTTATGGTTCTGATTTCCATCCAGGTATTGATATTGCCGGCAATTACGGAGATCCTGTATATGCCTCTGCAGCCGGTGATGTAGAGGAAGCTGGCTGGAACGGTGGTTATGGTCGTTATATCAAGATTTCTCATGGCAATGGTTATGAAACAGCCTATGGACATATGAGCTCTATTGCTGTAAGTTCCGGAGACAGTGTTAAGAAAGGCGATGTTATTGGTTATGTAGGCAGCAGTGGTTATAGTACTGGCCCACATCTGCATTTCGAAGTCTTGGCTAGCGGACAAACAGTAAATCCCTTAAAAATTCTTAACTATTAAAAGCTTATATTTGCTTAAGCTAAGAAAAAACATCATAAGATTTTCAAACAGCATGGTTTTATTGAAAACCATGCTGTTTATTTTTGTCGGCCGACATATAGTTGTCATTAAATAAATATATTCTGACAAAGCAGAAGGAATTTTCTGATAGTCGTAGAAGGAATAAGGAACATAAGAAGTACGTGAAAAATTAATTTTTAAAACCTCTAGATCCTAAAAGTTAATATGCAGTTGGTTGTGGCATTGGTTCGGAACAATGTAGGGCCTTTTTAGGGTAGAGCAGCTTGTTATTACAATTGATAACAGGCTTCTCTGTGCGTTTACTCTTTGCGGACGGAACCCCAGCAGGGGTAAAGAGTAAGATGAAAAATAATACAGGAGGTGGAAGGTTTAGGATTTATCTGAGATTAGTACTTTGATTTATTGCTCAACCGCATGGAGTTTTTCGGACCGGTGTATTTTAAAATGATTACAAAGTTTGAAAAAATGCAAGAAAGGAGAAATTTAAAGAAAAAGTAAAATTAAAGTTGATTTTGGAATACACAATTTGATACAAAGGGGGAAATTTCATGGCTAATCAAGACCGGATAGTGGAAGCTGAAAATCCAGTAATGAGAATTGGCTCGACTTTAACACGGCTGTCAATGAAGTATATGCCTGACCCCAGTATTTTTGCCGTTGTCTTAACGTTGATATCTTTTTTGTTGGGGGTATTGGTAGCGGACGTTGGTCCGATGAAAATGGTTCAACACTGGTACAAGGGTCTTTGGAGCCTCCTGACTTTTGCTATGCAGATGGCACTGATTATTATAACGGGCTCGGCTGTTTCTGAGGCGCCTCTGACAAAAAGGGGCATACAGAAATTAGCAGGTATGGCTAAGAGCGGCAAACAGGCTGCCTGGCTGGTAACTTTCGTGTCCGTCTTAGTTTCCTTCCTGCATTGGGGCCTAAGCCTTATAGTAGGGGCACTTTTGGCAAAAGAACTGGCACGTGAACTGCGCATCAAAAAAATTCCCTTTGAATATGGTCTTATCGGCGCTGGTGCCTATGTTGGTCAGATGACCTGGCATGGCATGCTTTCAGCTTCCATAGGCCTCTTAATCGCTACTCCCGGACATTTCCTGGAGAATAAAATTGGGCTTATTTCAATGTATGATTATATGTTTAACCCTATGAATATTGCGGTAACGATAGCACTTTTGATTTTCCCACCGATTTTCGCATCAATGGTACATCCTAAACCAGCAAATATTTCGGAATTAAGCGAAGACAGTTTGAAAGCTATTGAGCTGGAGAGCAGTGCTGTTTCGGAAATGCCAAAGGATCCTTCTGTCGGCGATATTCTGAATCACAGCACACTTCTTGC
>CAYRVN010000108.1:0-4321 GCA_964427675.1 uncultured Acidaminococcales bacterium | reverse complement strand
TCGCGACCCCCGCCTTGGCAAGGCGGTGCTCTACCGCTGAGCTATTTCCGCATAACGATGGTGCCTCAGGACAGAATCGAACTGTCGACACACGGATTTTCAGTCCGTTGCTCTACCGACTGAGCTACCGAGGCATAATGGCGACCCGGATCGGACTCGAACCGACGACCTCCGCCGTGACAGGGCGGCATTCTAACCGACTAAACTACCGGGCCTCAATAATCGCGTAAGTGTATTATAGGTTATAACGATAGAACTGTCAAGGTTTTATCACTATTTTTATTTTTATATCTCATGGTCCGTATTGGTCACGAAATTCAAAGTCTCATTAAGGTGTTTTTCCAGCTTCTCCTCAAGCTCTTTGAGAGTCCTGCAATCAAATGTTCTCAAGGTCCTGAAAACACCGGCTACTTTAAGTTCAGCAAAGATTTCATCCCGCAAGACATTATACATTATGACCAGCTGATCCTTGCGTTCAAAATCACTATAATCAACAAAAATAAAAGAACCGTTGATATGTCGTATTACTTCGCAAGGTTTTATGTAAAGCTCAAAACTTCCAATTTTAGCAGGAAGATTGTTGCCATATTCCCATTTGGGGATTCCTTTTTCGTCAACAATGTAAACGTGCTTACGATGTTCAGGCGATGACATTTCCGCCAAAACACTCTTGATATGAACGCCTACCTCCCGTTCGAAAATATCACGTTGCTTATATATAAAACGGATATCTCTATATTCATTCAGCCCCATGGTTCTACACAAAATGTAGTCAAAGGTTTCAGAGGTATATATTATATCAAGCCTTGCTTTCAACGCTTCATTCACGTAGCTGCAAATAAAAAGGACCTGGCCTTGCTTTTCAATCTTTATTCTTTTGGTAAACCCCTGGAATTCTTCCGGTAAATCATTAATAAACGACCAGTCTTTAACTTGTTCAGCAATTTCGTCAATTGACGGATAACCCATAGGCTGCCCCCTTTGAGAATAAATGCAAGATGTTTTGATAGATGCATGATTCTTCAAACATGAATTATATCTCAATACAAGCTTTTTTTCCACTGTCATTCAATTATCAAAAGCCACATGCCCTGAACTAACCTGCTCAAAAACATAAATATAAATACTAAATTGCACGTCTGGACAAAATAAATACACCGCTTTTCTTTAAAGTGCCAATCACAAAATCTCCTTTGCCACCAGAAATTACCAGAAACCCTTTAGCACGTAGTTTACCTAAAAA
This sequence comes from uncultured Acidaminococcales bacterium, assembly GCA_964427675.1. Lineage (GTDB taxonomy): Bacteria > Bacillota > Negativicutes > Acidaminococcales > Acidaminococcaceae > RZYP01. Next base: position 3,078 of record CAYRVN010000108.1, on the reverse strand, counting down.
ATAGTCGCTTAGCTCACGATTTCTTTTCGGCCAGAGGAAAATAAACCTGCCGCCAAATTTACTGAATTTCATTTTGCTCTTTTCATGATCGATCATAGACCACACATATACCCCTTTGCCTGTCCGCTTATTATCGACAAATTCACCTTCATAAAAAGCACCATCGGGCCAGGTATATATTCCCCAACCTTCAAGCTTGCCGTCGGCAAACTCACCTTCATACCTTTCGCCAATTGGCCAAAAATACACACCTTTACCCGTCCTTCTATTAAAGAAAAAATCGCCTTCATAGCGTTCTCCGTTCGCCCAGACGTACACACCTTTACCATGAAACATGCCATTAATGAAATCGCCTTTGTAGTATTCTCCATTTTCATAAACAATAGAAATTTTATTTACCGGTGCAGAGTGAGCATCGATGGCATAAGTAATAGCTGGTATCGTAATGCATACTATTAAAAAAACCAAGAAGGGCACCAACATTTTTTTCATTATTGCTCACTCCCACCCAAAAAACTATCGTCTGTTCTTCTTTAAAATAATTATAGCAATTTTCAGATTATTTTGCTGAATATTTTATATTTTTGATTCGAGATAAATTTGCTGACAAACTATGAAGGGCAACCATCTAAAAAGTGGTTCCTGGATTTTTCCCAGAAACCACTTTTTATTACTTTGTAAAGAAAATAAAAAAGCCATGGTCGGAAACCGGCACCATGGCTTGATTTTCTGGCAGGGGCAGTAGGACTTGAACCCACAACCAACGGTTTTGGAGACCGCTACTCTACCAATTGAGCTATACCCCTATATGGAGCGGAAAACGAGATTCGAACTCGCGACCCCCGCCTTGGCAAGGCGGTGCTCTACCGCTGAGCTATTTCCGCATAATGGCGACCCGGATCGGACTCGAACCGACGACCTCCGCCGTGACAGGGCGGCATTCTAACCGACTAAACTACCGGGCCATTTTGTCAACCATCTGACAGATACATATGTTACCATAAAACAATGATCCATGCAAGTACATTTTCTTTTTTAAAAATACGAAAAAGGATTTTTCTAAATTATGTAGTATAATAGATGAGTACAAAATATAATTGAGGAGGATTCTCATGCTCGTAACACCCCTTTGGTCTCTCGGCGACGAATATTTACTTGAAAATGCTCCTGAGCTGAAACCATTAATTGAAAAATATGCACCCTGCACAATGCAACCCGAAAAAGAAACCCGCTACTTTGAAACACTTGTACGCGGGCTAATTTCACAACAATTGCCGCCGGATGTCGTTACTAATATCTGCCAGAAAATGCAAAACCATTTTGGAAGTATAACGCCGGAAAAAATTTTGGAAGCAACTGACACAGAACTGGCAGCACAAGGGCTTGTTCAACAAAAAATCTCTTACTTGAAAAATTTTGCACAAATGGTCTTAGATAATAAAGTTACTTTGAATAACTTTCATGAAATGACTGATGCTCAAATCACAAAGCAGTTACTTGAAGTCAGAGGTTTAGGACAATGGACCATAGAAATGTTTTTACTTCTTGCACTTTGCAGAACTGATATCGTGCCAACAGCTGACCATGTCTTCAAAAAATCTTTGAAAAATCTACTCAGCCTTCCCGATATTCCCAAGCGCGGAGAAATTAATAAGATTACTGAGAAATGGCGTCCTTGGAGGTCTCTGGCTGTGTGGTACCTCTGGCGTTATGCTGATGAAGAATAATTAAACACACACCATTAAATGGCCAAATTATACTTTTTATTGCAATATTACTTGACATCAAGATAGTTTTAACTTATACTCTAACAGTAACGTTTCAGATGTTACGCAATTCATAAGACTCCGTAGCTCAGCTGGATAGAGCGTTTGACTACGAATCAAAAGGTCGCAGGTTCGAATCCTGCCGGGGCCACCAAGAAAAATTACAGCATGCTGACTAAGCATGCTGTTTTTTATGCTTTGACAAACTTTTTAATTTCTTCCTCAGAATAGCCGCACTCATTTAAAATTTCTAATGTATTTTCTCCAAGTCTTGGCGCACGTTTTCTTAAACTGCCTGGCGTTCTCGTCATCTTAATAGGAAACCCCATTTGTCTGTAGCTGCCTACTTCTGGGTCATCAATATTTAAAACCATTTCATTGGCCAGTGTCTGGTCGGCAGACAGGGCTTCGTCAAAATTCAAAACCGGCGTTGTGCACGTATCTTTACCCGCAAGCAGATTTACCCACTCTGCAAGTGATTTTTGTCCAAATACTTTTATTAATTCGCTCTTTACCTTTTCATGATTTTTTTCATCGTCAAGCAGATCTATCAAATCCGTACGTTCCAGAACTGCGCAGAGATTAGCCCAAAATTTTTTCTCTAATGCTCCAACCGCCAGATAACGATGGTCCTTAGTCTGGTAAATATTGTAGTTAGCATAGGCTCCTGACAGCCAGTTATTGCCCCTTTCAGCTACAAAACCACTGCCGAAATATAGGCTTGCCGCCCCTGGCATAAGACTAAGCGCACTATTATAAAGAGCAACTTCTATTTCTTGGCCTTCGCCCGTTTTATCCGCATGGCGCAAAGCAATTAAAATACTGACAGCTGCTAAGGAAGCAGCATTCATATCTGCCATCAAAACGCCTGGAATAGCCGGTCTGCCGTTTTGCTCGCCACTCATTGATGTTACGCCAGCCAAACTCACATAGTTAATATCATGGTCTGCTTCGTTTACTCTTGGCCCTTTCTTACCATAACCACTAAGTGAGCAATATACTATTTTTGGGTTTATTGTCCTGGCTGATTCATAATCTATTCCCAGTCGCTTCAAAACTCCAGGCCGATAACTCTCCATTACAACATCTGCCTTGCTGAGCAATCTGAAGAAAACCTCTTTTCCTTCCACTGTCTTTAAGTCAACCGCCAGACTTTTCTTATTGCGGTTAAGCTGCAAATGCCAAAAGCCAAAGCCATTCTGGAAAGGAGGAAAATTTCTGGCATAATCACCTTCCAACGGTTCTTCGATTTTAATTACTTCTGCGCCGAAATCTGCCAACATCATACTGCAGTATGGGCCTGGCAATAATC
>CAYRVN010000107.1:0-4345 GCA_964427675.1 uncultured Acidaminococcales bacterium | reverse complement strand
ATATCAGATTTTATGCCCTCTGGCAACCCCCATATTCAACTTTATTTGAAATTTTGTCTGTCGCAAGTTTGCGACAGACAAAATCGCAAGCTATTTCTCAACTATATACTTAAAATTATCAATGGTAGGTCGTAAATCAGATCCGCCTTCCTGGGCATCTGCTGCCAACAAGGATTGAATGATTATTGCACATTCAAGACGTTTTTTCTGCAATTTGCAACCATATTCATATGGTTTGCTAATATCTCCGTTGATGAGGTCGGCATTGGCATGACAGCCGCCGCTGCAGAAAAACCTTGCCCAACATTCACGGCAGGTAGGTTTATTCATTACGTGCATATGGCGGAACTTTTTAACAAGCTCAGGTTTAACGACGCCCGTTTCGAGCGTTCCGCATTTATATTCTTCTCTGCCAACAAATTGATGACAAGGATAAATATCGCCTTCAGGTGTGATTGCAAAATACTCATGTCCTGCACCACAGCCTGCAAGCCTCTTAGCAACACACGGGCCGTTATCGAGCGCTACATTGAAGTGGAAGAAATCAAAAGGATTGCCATCACGCCTTCTTTGCAGATAAATTCTGGCTAATTTTTCATATTCTGCCATAATTACCGGCAAATCATCTTCTGTAAGCACATATGGTTCATCAATACCGACAACCGGTTCGACAGAAATCTCCTTGCCTACCTTAGCCATATCCAGTACTGCATCAGCAAAATTAACGTCATAATGGGTATAAGTTCCGCGCAAATAATAGTTCTTGCCTTCACGGCTCTCTATTACTTTCTTAAAGCCGCGTACAGCTGAGTCATAACTACCAGTTTTATTTGGGAAAGGACGCATTTCATCATGAGTTTCCTTTTTACCGTCCAGACTCAAGACGAGCATTACACGGTTCTCATTCAAAAACTCTACAATGTCATCATTTAATAAAGTGCCATTAGTGGTTAAGGTAAGTTTTATATTTTTGCCGGTTTCTTGCTCACGCTTCCGCACATAATTAATTACATGACGAACAACTTCAGGATTGACGAGTGGCTCGCCGCCAAACAGATCCAGTTCCAGATTGTGCCTTTTTTTGCTGCCTTTGATTGCAAATTCTACTGCCTTCTCTGCAATTTCTTTGCTCATCAATTCACGTTTGCCGCCAAAATCGCCAGTACCGGCGAAGCAATAGCCGCAGCGTAGATTGCAATCATGTGCAATGTGCAGACAAAGGGACTTGAGGACAGGTTCTTCACTAAAAGTATCCGGTACAGGATACTCAGGAGAAAACAAAAGACCCTCATCTTTTAATTCATGCAGTTCTGCCAACACTTCCCTGAGTTCTTCATCAGGATAACGACCGGCAAAAGCCCTAATGGTTTCTTCGTCGTTTTCGCCGTTAAAAACATCCAGGACATCGTAGATTATTTCGTCAACCAGATGAACAGCACCGCTATTAATATCAAGAACGGCCATATTGTCGTCCAATTTCATTTTATGAATCAGCAATTAAACTTTCCGCCTTTCTTTTACAGAAAAATAGCTCCCTGCGCTGGCAGGGAGCATAAGTGCTGCAAACACTCATTATTGTTTTTCGCAAACTTGGTTGCCAACAGTGCAGGAAGTCTTGCATGCTGATTGGCAGGAAGCTGGGCATTCTCCACAACCACCGGTTTTTAAAGTTTTGTTCAACATAGCTTTATTCACAGTTTTGATATGTTTCTTCATTATGAACACCTCCGATGTATTCTTGAATTAGTATTATTTTATATTCTTTTGGCTAATACTGCAAGTGTTATTAACATATTTACTGCAAGAACCTGCGTGCTTTTGTAATATCAATACCGTGCGACTTGGTCCAGCCGCTTAACTGAGCCCACAAAAGCCTTTTAGCAAACATTTTAACATCTTTGCCATCATTAAAAATATTAACCCTATACAACTGATAAACAGGGGTATCCACTGTATTAACACCATCTATACCGGTTACAGCAGCTATATAGCCATTTCTGGCAAGAGCATTATAAACGTCATCATTGTAGCTGCCAAAAGGGTAAGCGATTGTATTTACTTTAAAATCCGGGTCGAATTTATTCAGAAATTCTTTCGAATTTTTCAGTTCTGTATCAAGTTCCTCAGGCGTAGCTTTAGCCAAAGCGACATGGTTATAAGTATGCGAACCTATTTCCCAGCCATTCTCTTTCAGACTGACTACATCCTGCCAAGTGACATAACCAGGCCAAGCCATATATTTTATAGCAATAAAGATCGTTCCAGTATAATCATATTTTTTCATGATCGGCATGGCGACCCTATTGTTATCACAGTATCCATCATCAAAAGTAATGACAAAATTCTTATAAAAGGCCTCAGGCTCCTTTTCTCTTTTGGCAACATATTCATTGAGGCTAATACTCCTATAGCCTTTGTCATGTAAATATTTCATCTGTGCCTCAAAAGTATCGGGCGGCATACTATAGATATCCTTATTGGTAGTAATCCGGTGATATGCAAAAACCGGCACACTGCGATTGCAAAAATTCACAAAATCCGCATATAAAGCGACACTAACAACTGTCAGAAATCCAAAAACACAAAGAACAATCTTTACTACTCTTGACATCAATCTGTCATCCCCAAATCTTTAGCTATCTGCTCCAATTTTTTCAGTCTGTGATTAATTCCGGATTTTCCTATTTTGCCTGTCGCCATATCAGCAAGCTCTGCTAAAGATGCTTCTGGATACGCGAGTCTCATTTCTGCAGTTTCACGCAAAGGGATTGGCAGTTTGGAAAGGCCTAAAATCTCACCTATATACTTGATGCTTTCAACTTGGTGGACAGCTGCCTGTACAGTTTTATTCAAATTCGCTGTTTCACAATTGACAATACGATTAACATTATTGCGCATCTCTTTAATTATACGCACATTTTCAAATTCCATCAAGGCATTATGTGCACCAATAACTGAAAGGAAAGAAGTTATTGCATTGCCTTCCTTGAGGTAAACAATATATTCCCCTTTTCTGTCCGTCATCTTAACCGGCATGGAAAAAGAATGTATTATACTTCTTATTAACTCAGCAAAATCATAATTGCCGGTAACCATTTCCAGATGATAATCGCCGGCAGGTCTGCTAACAGATCCTCCAGCCATAAAAGCTCCGCGCAAAAAAGCTCTGCGACAACAGCTGGAAGCCAATAATTTTGTTTTCCCTTCCGAAATAGTAGTCAAAAGTTGAAGCGCTTCCAAAGCCATACTTACCTCCGGCGATGGCAGAACTCTGACCTGATAGCGATTATTCTTCTTCAGACGCCGCGAACGCGTTATTACAACTTCTGTCTGCAGTTTAAAGTTTGTCTTCAAAAGTTGCAGCATTCTTCGTGCTAAAGCGGCATTTTCTGTTGAAAAATGAATGCCGATATTTCTGCCGCTCAAAACAATTGCACCGCTCATTTTCAATAAGCCATACAATTCACCTTTATCGCAGCAGCTTTTTTGTCCTTCAATTCGGGCCAGTTCGTTTTTTACTTCATTTGAAAAAGACACTGCTTTACTCCCCACGTTTATTTTTCTCCAGATTCCTTATGCTCTGGCGAACGAAAAAATAATCAAAGAACTGCATTCCTTTGCCAAAAAGCCGCAGTCTATAAACTAAAGAAATAATTGTCTGTGCAAGTTTAACAGGATTATGTCTAACAAAATCAGTAGTACTTATCAGACTGTTGGCCACCACTTCTATCCCGAGCTGGCGGATTTGTTCTATATCAGGAGATACAGGCATGGAACCTTTTTCCTGATACATTGAAAGTTGTGCCGCAGTAACGCGCTGACTGTTAACTACTACATAATCAAGAAATTGTTCGCCAACATGGTCAATTATTGCTTTAACATGCTCATAAGCACCATAGCCATCTGTTTCGCCCGGTTGAGTCATAACATTGCAGACATAGATCTTGACAGCTTTTGATTCAACAATGGCCTCTCTTATTTCAGGTACCAGCATGTTGGCAATGACACTCGTATAAAGGCTGCCTGGTCCAAAAATCAAGACATCTGCCTTCATTATAGCAGCAATTGCTCCCTGAGTTGCTTTGGCATCCGATGGAATAATACCTAGTTTTTTAATTCTCTTTTGCGCTAATGATATTTCTGATTCGCCTTGGACAACAGTCCCGTCAGCCATCTCAGCCATCAGATTTACATTTTCCAGCGTTGAAGGCACTACATGGCCTCTTACCTTCAGTATTTCACTGACTGCTACCAGCCCAGCTTCCATGCTTCCTTCAGCTTCAGCCAAAGCTGCTATGAATAAATTTCCAAGATTATGCCCGGCCAGCGGAGTATCTCCTTTGAA
>CAYRVN010000106.1:0-4365 GCA_964427675.1 uncultured Acidaminococcales bacterium | reverse complement strand
CGTCTATTTTTATACAGTCGTGAGGAGGGAATAAATTGTTAAATTTAGCGTTAGAAGAAGTAAAAAAATATGAAAAAGACTTCACTGCCGTGCCGGTATGTGCAGAAGTTTTCGCCGACATGATGACACCAATCAGTTTCTTAAATTCTGTGCGGGAAAGCAGCAATAATTACTTTCTGCTGGAGAGTGTTGAGGGCGGTGAAAAATGGGGACGTTATTCCTTCATCGGCTATGACCCGATAGTGCGCATTGTCGCTAAGGATAATGCGATGGAAGTTAAAAATACAGCCGCTGTTAAATTTACCAGTGATAATCCGGTCGACTGTCTGCGGGAAGTACTTGCTGAATATAAAGTACCGAAGTTAAAGAACCTTCCGCCTTTTACCGGCGGCTTCGTCGGTTACTTCGCCTATGAATTCTTTAAGTATTGCGAACCTGATTTCAAGTTTTCGGCTGACAAAAAAACGGAGTTTCCTGATTTTGATCTGATGCTGTTTGACAAAGTAATTGCATTCGATCACTTGAAACAAAAAATATTTATCATCGTTAATGTCAAAACTGACCATTTGGAGGTCAACTATCGTAAAGCCGAAAGGGAAATTGAGCAGATAAAGCAGATGCTGAAGAAGGCAGGAACTTATCCTGAATTCGTGCCTGCTAAGCTTGGCGAGATGGTGCCCAACATGAATAAGGACGACTACATGGCGATGGTAGAAAAGGGCAAGCAGTATATCAAAGCAGGCGACATTTTCCAGGTCGTACTCAGTCAGCAGTTTAACGCAGATTATGATCAAAGCCTCTTCAATGTCTACCGGATTTTGCGCACCACCAATCCTTCCCAATACATGGTTCTTATCAAGAATGATGATGTGGAAATAGCAGGCAGTTCACCGGAAACCTTGGTGAAAATAAATGACAAAGAGATAACGACAATGCCGATTGCCGGAACCAGACCAAGAGGTGCTACAGAAGCAGAAGACCTAAGATTGGAAGAAGAACTGCTGGCTGACGAAAAAGAAATTGCCGAACACAACATGCTGGTTGATTTAGGCAGAAACGATGTGGGCCGTGTCAGCAGGTTCGGTACAGTAAAGGTTCTGGATTACAAAAAAGTCAGTCGCTTTTCCCACGTCATGCATATTACGACGAGGGTGACCGGCGAGATGATGAATGATAAAGATAATCTCGACGCACTTTGCTCCATCTTCCCGGCAGGCACGTTGTCAGGGGCACCGAAGATCAGGGCTTGTGAAATTATTGATGAGCTGGAACCAACAGCGCGCGGACCTTATGGTGGCGGCATGGGCTACATTGATTTTTCAGGTAACCTTGACGTTTGTATAACAATCAGAACGATGGTTAAGAGGGCGAACAAAGTTTATGTACAAGCCGGTGCAGGCATCGTCGCTGACTCCGTACCGGAAAACGAGTATCAGGAATGTATGAATAAAGCAGGAGCAGTATTCCAGGCCTTACGAGAAACAACCAAGGCAAGATAAGGAGGAAGCGGAAAATGATTTTGATCATAGACAATTACGATAGTTTCACCTTTAACCTTTATCAGTTTGTCGGCAGTATAAACCAGGATGTTCTGGTCAAGCGCAATGACAAGATAACGGTAGAAGAAATTGCTGAACTTAAACCTTCCCACATTATCCTCTCTCCCGGACCGGGTTATCCTAAAGACGCTGGGATTTGTGAAGAAGTACTGCAAAACTTAAAAGAGAGCTTCCCAATCATGGGAGTTTGTCTGGGGCATCAGGCTATCGGCGAAGTTTTCGGCGGCACAGTCGTCCCGGCACCGCAGCTGGTACATGGTAAGCAGAGCAAAATCAAGATAAAAGCTCAATGCAAATTATTTGAAGGGTTGCAGGGAAGTTTCCTGGCAGCACGATATCATTCACTGGTTGTAGAAAAAGAAGGATTGCCTGAAGAACTTATTGTTGCCGCAGAAACAGAAGACGGTGAAATTATGGCAGTCAAACATAGAGATTACGAAGTCTACGGAGTACAGTTTCATCCGGAATCCATCATGACGCCGGATGGCATGCAGATTATAAAAAATTTCTTAAGCATAGGAGTTGAACAATAATGATTGCACAAGCTATCAATAAATTATCAGCAGGACAGGATCTTTCAATGGTAGAGACAACCGACGCTATGCGCCAGATTATGAATGGTGAAGCAACCAATGCTCAAATTGCCGCATTCTTGACAGCAATGCATATTAAAGGTGAAACGATAGACGAGATAACGGCTTGCGCCATGGTTCTCAGAGAAAAGTGCACGAAAATCGTGCCGGACAAAGAAGCGCTTGACATAGTAGGTACTGGCGGCGACAAATCAAATACCTTCAATATTTCCACAACCAGCTCAGTTGTGATAGCGGCCGGCGGCGTGCCTATTGCTAAACATGGCAACCGTTCCATGTCTAGCAAATGCGGTGCAGCTGACGTGCTGGAAGCCTTGGGCGTAAATATCAGCGTGGAACCGGAAAAGAGTCAGGAAGTATTGGAAAAAGCAGGCATCTGCTTCCTGTTTGCGCAAAAGTATCACGCTTCCATGCGTTTTGCCGGCCCGGTCCGCAAAGAAATCGGTATTCCGACAGTTTTTAACTATATCGGACCTTTGTCCAATCCGGCTTTGGCAAAGATGCAGATGATGGGCGTTTATGATGCCAAGCTGGTTGAACCATTGGCGAAAGTATTGGTTAATCTCGGACTGAGACGTGGTATGGTAGTGTATGGTAACGGCATTGATGAAGCTACTTTAACCGGCCCAACAACAATTTGTGAATTCAATGATGGTGAAACAAAAACATATACAATTACGCCGGAAGAAGTTGGACTTAACCGCTGCGAATTAAAGGATTTGGTTGGCGGAGTCGCTGAAGAAAATGCTGAAATAACCAGAAATATTTTAAGCGGCAAGGAACGCGGACCAAAGCGAGACGCAGTGCTTTTGAATGCAGGGTTATCACTGTATATCGGCGGCAAGGCAGCAGCAATTACCGAGGGAATTCAGATGGCGGCACAATTGATTGACAGCGGCAAGGCAAAAGCTAAGCTGGATGAGTTTGTTGCCCTTACCAACCAATAAGCGAGGGAAGATTATGATACTGGATAAGCTGGCTGCTGAAGCGCGTAAGCGTGTGGCCATTCTCAAAAATCAAAAATCGCTGGCTATCATTAAAAGTGAAGCACAAGCATTGCCCAAAGGCAATTTTGCTTTTGAAAAAGCGCTCAGGCAGAAGGATATAGCTTTTATCACGGAGATTAAAAAAGCATCACCTTCCAAGGGCCTGATTGCCAAAGACTTCGACTACATAAGGATTGCCAAAGAATATGAAGCAGCCGGAGCTGCGGCAATCTCGGTACTAACGGAGCCGAAAGCCTTTTTGGGTTGTGACCAATATTTGAAAGACATTCGCAAGGTAGTCAATATACCTCTTCTGCGCAAGGATTTTACAGTGGATGAATATCAGATTTATGAAGCTAAGACCATTGGCGCTGATACGGTCCTTCTGATTTGTGCTTTACTTGATACAGATACCATCAGAAAATATCTGGCGATTTGCGACGAACTGGGGCTGTCTGCGTTGGTAGAAGCGCATGATGCCCAGGAGGTTAAAAGCGCTTTGCAGGCTGGTGCGCGAGTAATCGGCGTTAATAATCGCAACCTTAAAGATTTCACGGTTGACTTGCAGAACAGCATTAATTTGCGCACACTGGTGTCCGAAGAGATCATTTTTGTTTCCGAAAGCGGGATTAAAACAGCAAGTGATGTAGCCGTCTTGCGCAAAAATGGTACAGATGCTGTACTGATCGGTGAAACGTTGATGCGCAGCAATGATATTTCCGGGGAAATAAGCAAATTACGCGGCGAGGTTTAGAATTATGACGAAGATCAAGATATGCGGTTTGATTAGAACAGAAGATATAGATATAGTAAATGAATTTTTACCGGATTATGTCGGTTTTGTTTTCGCCAAAAGCAGACGCCAGGTTTCAGCCGCACAGGCGAAAGAACTGAAGAAAAGGTTAAGGCCGGAAATAAAAGCTGTCGGAGTTTTTGTTAATGAGAAAGCCGAAAACATTGCGGAAATTGCTAATCAAGGTATCATTGATTTAATTCAAATACATGGCGATGAGGATGCTGCTTATTGCAGACAGTTGCGAAAGCTGACAAAGGCAATCATCATTAAAGTTGTGAGGGTCGAGCGCGAAGATGATCTTATCGGCATTGAAGAATTTGACTGTGACTATTATTTGTTTGATACTTTAAGCAGTAAACAGTATGGTGGCACAGGTAAAGCTTTTGATCACAGCATTCTATATAATAAGGGAATAAAGAAACCGTTCTTTG
>CAYRVN010000105.1:0-4465 GCA_964427675.1 uncultured Acidaminococcales bacterium | reverse complement strand
ACAATTTAAAAAACTGACTGTTTGTTTCGCGATTGATGTGTTGTATACTTGACATTAAAAAAGCGAGGTGTATTGATATGCCAAAGAAAAGTCTGAATGTCAAAGATGTGGCTTACATTTCTGTTTTGGCTGCGCTTTGCGTTCTTGCAACTTTTATAAAAATTCCTTTTGGTTCCGGCGCTATGGTTCATTTAGGGACTGGCATGGTTTTTACGTCAGCGATTTTATTCGGTGGTGTTTACGCAGGTTGGGCAGCCGCTATCGGTTCAGCATTTTATGATCTTTTAATGGGCTTTTCACCCTATACTTTCTGGTCATTCTTTATAAAAGGTATCGCTGGGTATCTGGTGGGAATGATTGCGATGGGACCATTTCCTAATTATGGAGAGACATCAGCAAGGGCAGGCTTCCTGCGAATTGTTTTGGCTTGTTTTGTCGGTGCGATGTGGACTCTTATGGGCTATATCGTGGCTTGGTGGAGCGTAATTGGCAGTTTGAGCGTTGCTTTAGCTAACATACCTGCGAGCCTTCTGACTTCAAGCGTTGGTTTTGTAGTTGCTATGCTCTTATACCCGCGTTTACGTGGTTACGTCGAACAGAACTTCAGGTAAAATTGGAGGATTTATTATGAAAAAATTTTTACTGAGCTTTTTTCTGATGGGAATGTTTATTTTTTCTCAAAATACTGCTTGTGCTGCGGAACAAGCGGAAACTACAAACCAGACACAGCAAAAAAGCAGTTCGGAAAAAGTTGAAATTACAGCTTCTGATGCAAGTTATACTTTAGCTATCATTCCCACTTTGGATATGTCAGGCATGGAAGAAAAAGAACGTACTGTAGCACAGAATGCAATAAAGAATGCTTTTGAAAAGAAATATCCAAAAAAGACCACAAAGGTCAAGGTATTAAGTGATAAGAACGTTGTTGACGCAGTGCGCAGACATCCTTTTGAAAATTATGATGCTCCTGTTTTGGCAGAGCTTGTTGCTATTGGCGAAGACTTGAAGGCAGACAGAGTAATATATCTTTCTCTTGAGCCAACAAAAAGTGAGGAAGATGGCTTTAGGATAATTGTCGGCACTCAGACCTACGCATCCGAAGTCAGCATGAAAATGAAATGCGTTGATGTTAAGAACAAAGCCTACTTATTTAACCAACTAGTTGTCAAAGAAGGTTCTTCTTCAGCAGTTTCATTTTGGAAGTTTGGCGGAGCTAGCAAAAGCCGCAGCGTTAAAAAAGCTGTAACTGCTTGCATGGAAGAATTCTTAATAAGTATTGAATAGGGAACATATCGTCTACTAGCTGGCACCTTGTATCTCCGCAAGCATAATTGCTGAGATGTGAGGTGCCTTTTATTGATGTATTTTTTGCAGGAATATTGAGCAGTTGAAGAGAATTTAATCATATTTCGCAATGAGGAGATAAGGACGATGTTAAATAATGTTGATTTGTCGCTGACAATTGATAAAGATGATTATGAAAAGCAATTTGAAATTTATGCCGATAAGCTTGGTTATTTGCAAAGAAAGCTGAAGGATTTTGAAAAACCTGTAATTGTTTTGTTCGAAGGCTGGCATGGCTCTTTGCGTGGTACTTTGGTCAACAGACTTCTTTCAGCACTTGATCCACGTGGTTTTAAGGTGTATTCCGCATCTAAAACTGATTGCAATTACAAAGAAAAACCTTATTTTGCACCTTTTTGGTCGGAACTTCCACCCAAAGGTGCCTTTAGCATTTATAACGGCAGTTGGTATTATCGGAAACTGGAAAATGCAGTGAGAAGCAAGAAAGAAAATATTTCCTATGAAGATATTAATATATTTGAAAGGCAACTGACTGATGATGGTTATTTGATTGTTAAAATTTTTCTGCATATTTCGCAGCAAAAGCAAAAGAAAAATTGGGAAAAACTGGAGAAAATTTATGGCAAGGAATGGCATAAGGTGACATCTGATGAAGATGAGCCAAGGGCTTATGATGATTATTATTCAGTTTATGAAAAGATGTTTGACGAGACAGATAAAAATAATGCTGCCTGGCACGTTTTGTCGGCCGAGGATCTGCGTTATGCGGAACTGAAAATATGCGAGGTGCTTTTTGCTGAAATAGAGAGTTATTTAAGCAGAAAAGAGCATGTGACCAAAAAACTATATGCTCATTCAGCACCTGATGTTCCGAATATTTTAAGTAGCGTTGATTTGTCGGAGAAAGTAGACAAGGAATACTATAAGGAAGAATTGAAAAAGTATCAGAAGCGCCTCAGAACGCTGCAGTTTGCTTTATATAAGCATAAAATACCTGCTGTTGTGGTTTTCGAAGGCTGGGACGCCAGCGGTAAAGGTGGAGCGATCCAAAGACTGACTTCCTTTCTTGACCCGCTTGGTTATCAGGTTATCCCTATTGGCGTTCCGAATGTTGTTGAGAAACAGTATCATTATTTGTGGCGTTTTTGGCAGCATTTGCCCAAAAATGGTGAAATTACTATTTTTGACCGCTCCTGGTATGGACGTGTACTTGTCGAAAGAGTTGAAGGTTTTGCTGCTGATAACGAGTGGCAGCGCGCTTACCAGGAAATCAATGAGACGGAGGAACAATGGGTAAGACATGGTATCTTGCTAGCAAAATTTTGGCTGCAAATTGATAAAAATGCACAATATCAGAGATTTAGGGAAAGAGAATCAAATCCCGACAAAGAGTGGAAAATTACGGAAGAAGATTGGCGAAACCGGGAAAAGTGGGATCAGTATGAAACTGCCGCCAATGAGATGCTCTACAGGACAAACACCGATTATGCGCCTTGGACAATTGTTGAGGCTAATTCCAAATATTATGCCAGGCTGAAAGTTTTAGCGACTGTGGTTGATTTATTTGCAAGAGCCCTGAAAAATAACTGACCTCAGTTTGTTTAACTGAGAGTGATTTTCAGATATAATAGTAAAGGCATGTAATACTTTTGGAGGTTTAATGTGAGCTGGGAAATCAAGAACAAGATTAAACAAGTTTTAGATAAAGAAGAAGGAACACAGATTTTTACTCCGGGCGCAAGACGTCCGTTAGCGTTTATTTATCCAAATTCCTATAATATAGGTATGTCTAATTTAGGGTTACAGATCCTTTATAGAGAAATAAATAGCAGAGGCGATACAGCCTGTGAACGTTTTTTTCTGCCTGATAAGAAGGCGCAGGTCGATTATACAAAAACCAAGACACCCCTTCTGAGTATGGAAACGCAGCGCCCCTTAGCTGATTGTGAAATCATTGCAGTTATGATGTCTTTTGAAATGGATTATCTCAACTTGTTGACTATGTTGAAGATGGGCAAGATAGGACTATTGGCCTCAGAACGGAAAGAAAAAGAACCTTTAGTTATTATCGGGGGCCCTTGTGCGACTTTTAACCCGGAACCGCTTGCTGATTTTGCCGATGCCTTTGTCATTGGTGAAGGAGAACGAACAGTTAATGCAATTCTTGACACAGTGTATCAAGCCAAGAATGAAGGTGCATCAAAAGAAGAAATTTTGCGCAGCTTGGCTAATTTGCCGGGTGTCTACGTGCCCAGGTTTTACAAGCCAGTGTATGACGATGAAGGCAGATTTGTTGCTATTGAACCGGCTGTCGGCGTACCTGCAAAAATAAAAAGACAATGGGTGCATCAATTGGATGGTTATTCCGGGAATTCTGCAATCCTTTCTTCAGATACGGAATTTGAAAATATGTATATTATCGAAGTCGCTCGCGGTTGCGGTCGGCATTGCCGTTTTTGCATGGCCGGCTATTGTTTCCGGCGCCCAAGAGCAAGGGATCTCGACAAAATCATCGCAGCTATTAAAGAGCGACCGGCAAGAACAAAGAAAGTCGGCTTGATGGGAGCAGCTGTTTCAGATTATCCGCAGATCAAGGAACTTACAAAGTTCCTTGTTGATAACGAAATACCTTTTACGGTAGCATCTTTACGGGCAGACAGTCTGGATATCGAATTGGCAGAAGCGTTGGCTCGCAGCGGACAAAAGACGATGACCGTAGCGCCTGAAGCAGGCAGCGAACGTATGCGCAAAGTCATTAACAAAGGAATCAGCGAAGATGATATATATAAAGCAGTAGAATTGGCGACAGCAGCCGGCATGAAAAATATTAAGCTATATTATATGATTGGCCTGCCGACTGAAGAAGATAGTGATATAGAAGAAATGATTGAAATGGTGTCAAGAGTCCGTGCCAAAATGGATGCGGTCGGCAATAAGGGAGACCTTGTTATTAGCATTAATGCCTTTGTGCCGAAACCTTTCACGCCTTTCCAATGGTCTCCTTTGGCACCTGTTAAACTTTTAAAAAAGAGATTCAATAAAATTACTGAAGCTTTCCGTAAGGAGAAGCATGTGCTTATTCATACAGAGTCTTTGAAAGAAACGGTGCTGCAAGCTGTTTTGGCCAGAGGCGACCGCAAGATAGGAAATATTCTTTTCG
>CAYRVN010000104.1:0-4494 GCA_964427675.1 uncultured Acidaminococcales bacterium | reverse complement strand
TCTGTATGTCTGTGTTCTACGCTGTGGGCATCGGTACCAAGAAAGTGCACCATATTATTCGCCAAAAGCAAATTAGCGAAATTCTTCACTTCCGTGCCAAACTTGCAGGTAAAACTGCCTATGTTGCACTGTACCAGAGCGCCGTTTCTCAGCCATTGGTGGAGCAAACGCGGATGCTTGGCGAGATACGGATGGCGTTCGGGGTGAGCGATGATCGGTATCAGTTCTTTGATCTGTACTTCGTAAAGGAATTCCTCGGCATAGTTCGGCACCGTATTGGCCGGGAGCTCTACCAGGACGTAACGGCTGCCGGCAAGGCAATAGTCGCTTTGTCCTGTTTTCAAAAGTGTCAGCATATCCCAGTTCATTTCGAGCTCTGCACCTGCATAAACACGAATAGGAATGCCGGCATCCTGTGCATTCCTATTCAGGTCTTCTGTTTTTGTTAGAATTGTCTGCCAATTGGCGTGACTTGCCCCTTCAATGATATGAGGTGTTGCGATAATATCCGTTGTGCCGGATTCTGCCGCCATCTTCAAAAGGGCGAGCGAATCCTCCATGTTTTGTGCTCCGTCATCTATGCCATCTATTATATGTGTATGAATATCAATCATGAAATCTTCCCCCTCTGCTATTTCTTAAAAGTGGTTAGGAGTATACGTAGGAACCATTTCCTGTAGCATTTCAATAAATTCAAGATCCGTCTTACAATTCCTGAATTTTGCTAATTGGTCGCGAATCGTTTGTGGGTCTTCGTTAGGCAGATTAGCACGGAAAATCTGTGTATGCATCGTAGCTGAAGTTCCCTCTTCAGCCGACAGTAATTCTTCAAACAATTTCTCGCCTGGACGCAGGCCTGTAAAGGTTATCTGGATATCGCCATCTGGTTCATGTCCGTAGAGTCTGATCATGTTCCTCGCGAGGTCAACTATTTTGACCGGTTCGCCCATATCAAGCACAAATACTTCGCCGCCCACGCCCATGGCACCTGCCTGCAAGATCAATTGCGAAGCTTCCGGAATCGTCATGAAATAACGTTTCATTTCCGGATCAGTAACGGTCACGGGACCACCGGCCTCGATTTGTTTTTTGAATAGTGGTACTACACTGCCGCGGCTGCCCAGGACATTGCCAAAGCGCACGGTAATATATTTAGTAGCAAATTGTTTGTTCAGAGCTTGCATTACGCGTTCGGCGACACGTTTCGTCGCACCCATGACGCTGGTCGGGTTGACTGCTTTGTCGGTAGAAACCATGATGAAGGTTTCCACGCCCTTTTCGCCGGCCAGACGGGCTGTTCTCCAACTGCCGTAAACATTATTGCGGACAGCTTCCTCCGGCTGTGCTTCCATCAGAGGTACATGCTTGTGAGCAGCCGCATGAAAGACTACCTGCGGTTTGTAACGGTCATAAATACCGGACATACGCTCTGTATCGCGCACGCTGGCAATGACAGGCACGATGCGTTCGGTGCCGTAAATGCCGCCCAATTCGCGGTGGATCTCATAAATGCTGTTTTCACCTTTGCCCAGCAAAATCAAAGTCGAAGGTTTCATCTGCATTACCTGACGGCAAAGCTCGGACCCGATGGAGCCGCCGGCTCCGGTCACCATGACACATTTGCCTTTCAGATAGCCGGCAATCTTCTCTACATCGAGAACTACCGGATCGCGTTCCAACAAATCTTCGACGCCGACAGGGCGCAAGGTCTTCATATTAACACTTTGTTCCAGCAAGGAATAAACGCCGGGAACAATCTTGGTTTTACATTTAGTCTGACTGCAGATATCTACGATGGCAGCAATCTCTCTTGGCGGCAGCGAAGGTATCGCGATGATAATTTCTTTGACGCCGTATTTAGCGACTGCGTCTGCAATGGCCTCCCTGCCTCCGAGCACTTTGATACCAAAAGCAAGGTTGTGGAGTTTCGAGGGATCATCATCAATAAAGCCGACAATACGCCTGTCATTCGCATGATATTGCTTGATATCTCTGGCCATCAGGTTGCCCGCATCACCAGCGCCGATAATGAGTACAGGAATAGCGTCTCCATTCTTTTTATCTGTTTCCGACATGGTGATCAAAAAGCGCAAAGCCAAACGGCTGACGCCTGTACCGGCCAGTACAAGGAAAAAGATCAGGACAAAGACTGTACGTGGTATATAATCCCCATCAAAAAAATTGTGTCCAATGTAAAAAAGTGCAGTACCGCAGAGTGAAGCTCCTGCAACTGCAAGAAGTTCCCTGATGCCTGCATAGCGCCAGACGCGTCTGTAGAGTTCAAAGAAAAGGGAAAATAACAGATAGTCTACGATCAGAAATGGCAGATGTGCAACAATAAGCCTTAAATAATGATCAACGGCTGTGCCTTCGAAACGTATGTAAACGCTCATAATTGCAGCTGCTATGATAATCAAGATGTCTGAAATAAGTAAAAATCCAGGGAGTAAGTATTTTCGCATGTAGATATTCTCTTCCTCTTCAACGCCTACTCTTCGCTGTAAAAGCACGAGCAGCTTGTGTCTTTTTTTTAGTGTACATAGTTTTCTCAAATTACAGATTAATTATACCACTAATTAGTGATTTTTACCAGCATTTTTGAAATTTTTGTGAACCGCATTTCCATATTGTACTTTTTATGACTCATTTCCCACCCCCATTTTCTTATCTTTCCTTACTTTTTTTACCGGTGCCAGAATGCTGCGAGGTTGCTAACAAAGAAACTTTGCAGTAGACTATTATTCGGTACCGAAAAAAATCTATAGTGAGAAACCGGTTTCTCGAAAGGACTTGTCTTATGAAAAACAAGTGTTTTGAGAAAATTGGTCAACACTCAGCTCTAAACCCAGACTTCGCAATTCTGGTACCTGCTGCCCAAAACGGCGGCAAGCGCTCAATGAAAACTATTTGTGAAGCTTTCCGTCCTTTAGTACTAAGCCAGATCAATAAAAGTGATTATTATGCCATCCGTGACGATGCCAGAAGCATCGCCGACTGCGAAATCGTCTACAGCGTTCACATCTACGAGGGGGACACTTACACACATTTTGCAGGCTATATCAAGGAAAGAGTCGTGTATGCGCTGAAGAACGCCTTGCGCAAGGAATGCCGCACCGTGAAGCGTGAACCGGCAATGGAAGAAGAAAAACTAGAATATTTCAGCAGCAATGATAATATTGAAGACCTGCTGCCGCTGCTCGAAGAACGGGAGGCGATGAAGAAACTGCCTGCTCATTACCGCCGCGTTCTCGAATATCGCTTGTGCGGCTACAGCGTAACTGAAATTGCTGACTATAAAGGTATCAGCCACCAGGCTGTTTCCAAGATGATAAAAAATGCAATCAATCAATTAAGATTATTAATAAATAACTATTAAAAAATATGGGACTATCGTATTTATTTCGTAGACTAATTGTTACATAATTGCAATAACTCCGATTGCAACTTGTTTTAGTCCATTTTAGCACCAAGTATTGCCACCTAAAATAGCGTGCAAGCCATTTTTACCGAAAACGTATTTTTTTTACCGAAAAAACGGTCAGCGGGGAAAGTCCCCGCTGGCCGTTTTTTGTCCTTGCCCCCGGTCACCGGGCGGTCATCGGGGACGGTCCCTTTTGGCCGTTTTTTGTCTTTGCGATGACGTCTTCCTGACTGTCATTCCGAAGACAGTAGGACGAGGAATCTCGTTTTTATACTTACACGTCAAAAGAGGCCCTGTCACACAAAACTGTGTAACAGGGCCTCTTTCTTTACTTATGCGGCAGTTTTTCTGCCTTGTTCACTATTCAATTGTAAGATTGCCTCACGCAATTCGTTAATGCCGGTGGTCAGTTTATCAAGCTTGCTCTCCATGCGTACGAGAAGATAGCCCGACAAAATAATGGGAAAGCCGTAATTACTGATTTGCGCGGCAAGTGTTTCCGTATCCACAAGTTGTTAAGCCAGTGGCTCGACGACTGTGGTACGCACACGAGTCTCAGAAATGTCTGTGAGATCGCCGTTGGTCGTATTGAAGACATTGGCAGTTATGATATTCTTCATTGCTGCTTCTGCCTCCGCTTTGGTGACATTGTCACGCGGATCGTTGATGTTAAAGGTTTTGGTTTTGCCCTTGGCATCTTTGAATACTAATTCCAATACTTTGCTCATAACTTGTCATTCTCCTTTCTTAAGCTTGTGCTGCACTCAAAAGACTCTTTTCGGTGCAATAAACTCCTTGTAATTCATGACTTGCCAAGCCGCCAAGCGCATTGCCGGCTGTCAAAATAGCGTCCGGAGTGGCGTCTGTTTTGACGTTACTGAAGGTGTAAGTTTTGCTGAGTGCGGCACCGGTGGAGCTCACACCGTTGTCAAGCTGTACCTGCATGCTTACTTTTTCTACTTTTTTGTTTGCCATCTCTCTCACCTCCTTTCACCTACATATATTCAGCGAAATCACTTTTCGCAACCTGATGATGAAAAAATAATTGAAAAAGATGGAAAAGCGGGCAAAGA
>CAYRVN010000103.1:1598-4632 GCA_964427675.1 uncultured Acidaminococcales bacterium | reverse complement strand
CCATCTTCTATTAATAAATCCATTACCGCGTCTAAGTTTTGGCTTGGATCAACGATTCTGCCGTTTTTAATCAATGTTTTCAATTTTCTTGCCCCCTGTCAAAGTCAAAAATAACAATGCCATACGTACTGCCACACCGTTTTCTACTTCGTCTCTTATCGCCGCGTTATCGCAGTAACCAACTTCCCAGGATATCTCAAGGCCTCTATTCATTGGGCCAGGATGCAATACCGTTACATCCGGTTTGGCTAGTTTCAGCTTTTGCTCATTGATACCGAAAATGCGTGCATATTCACGCGGCGTTGGGAACAAGCCACTTTTTTGTCGTTCCAACTGAATGCGCAGGATGTCTACAACATCAGCACCTTCTATTGCTTCTTCGACACGATTGTGCACTGTTACACCCAATTGTTCAATGCCGTAAGGAATCAGTGTCTTTGGACCAGCCACATGGACATCAGCGCCTAATTTCGTCCAGGCTGCGATATTGCTTCTGGCTACGCGGCTATACAGAATATCGCCGATAATCGCCATTTTCAATCCTTGGAAGTTTTTGCCTTTTTCCCTGATGGTAAACATGTCGAGCAAACCCTGTGTCGGATGGGCATGCGCGCCGTCGCCGGCATTTATTACAACTGCGTCGGAAATTTTTGCAGCGTAAGCAGCCGCGCCTTCTACCGGATGCCTCATTACTATGGCATCACAAGCCATTGACTGTACTGTCAGGATAGTATCACGCAGGCATTCGCCTTTGGTAACACTGGAACCGGAAGTTGTGATATTGACAACATCAGCGCCCAGATACTTGCCTGCTAATTCAAAAGAAGTTCTTGTTCTGGTGCTTGCTTCATAAAACAGGTTAATAATCGACTTACCTCTTAAGGAAGGAACTTTTTTGATGTCCCTTTTCATAATTTTTTTCATTTCTGTCGCTGTCTGCATAACCAGCTCATATTCTTCCACGCTCATCGATGCCAGGTCCAGGATATCCCTACCGGAGAGTGATACGTTTGCTTTTGCCATTTTCTTACCTCCAACACAAATTTTACTTCAAAAAAAACACCTATAGCCAAGAGCAATAGGTGTAATTATAACAATGATGACGCTTGTACTTGTTACAACACTCTTACTGATCTCTCTGTATCACTTAAAGATGTGAGGTACACAAAAAATAAAGCCTTCTCGTCCTATGCGGCAAGAAGGCTGATGGTTATCTTAACTCCAAAGGTCCTTACTTAGTCTCACAGGACTAGTTTAAAGGTGCTATTCTGTTTTAAAAAATTTTATCACTTGCGCTGCTAAAAGTCAAATAAACGGCAAAATTATTTTTCGCCAAAATGCTTAGCAAGAACAGTTACAAGGCCAACACTTTTTGACAGGCAATCTTCATTAAAATCAAATGCTGAATTGTGATGTCCCGCTTTGAGAGAAGAACCATACATCATGTAAACTGCCTTGCCGCCCAATTGCTGCACACGTTCCATAAAATAGGAACAGTCTTCGCTGGCGCCAAGGTTGACTTTGGGTACAACCTCATTGAACTTCTCA
The DNA here is from genome assembly GCA_964427675.1 of uncultured Acidaminococcales bacterium. Classification (GTDB taxonomy): domain Bacteria; phylum Bacillota; class Negativicutes; order Acidaminococcales; family Acidaminococcaceae; genus RZYP01. Next base: position 3,084 of record CAYRVN010000103.1, on the reverse strand, counting down.
GAAGCAACAGCAATTTTGTAAACTTCTTCACCCATATCTTCGTCCAAAGAGCAGGATGGTGCTCCGCCAACTTCTTCGATTTTGACTTCGACATTATACAAATCAGCAGAGGCTTTGATCATGCGTTTTGCTTCGCTGACCATGAATTCATTTATTTCAGTATTACCGCCGCGAGTTTCCAGTTTGATTACGGCGCGGTCAGGCAGGATATTGCGGCCGGTACCGGCATCAAGAACACCAACATTGATACGAGATACGCCTTTGCCGTGTCGAGATATTGAATGCAGTGCGATACTTGCCGCCGCTGCAGCCAAAAGTGCGTTGCGGCCTTCTTCCGGCGCTGCTCCCGCATGACTGGATTTGCCTGTAAAATAAGCATCCAACTTAGTTGTTGCCAAAAAACCATCCGTCATACAAGCCAGCATTCCGTCTCTGTTAGCATTAAACCCGATATGACCGGATAAGAAGTATTGCACATCGTCCACGATGCCACTGGCGACCATTGCTCGGGCACCACGCACACCTTCTTCGCCTGGTTGGAAAATAATTTTGACAGTACCGCTCATTTCATCTTTATGCTGGGCAATCAATCTGGCAACCGCAAGCCCTACAGTTACGTGACCGTCATGGCCACAAGCATGCATCAATCCTTCATGCAAAGAACTGAAACCCTCTTGTACAGGGCGATGCGTATCAGCGGTTGTTTCGCCAACTTCATTGGAATCCATATCAAAACGCAGACCAACAACATTTCCGGGTTTGGCAAACTTCATGATGCCGACAACGCCTGTCTTGCCTCCGCGCATTTTTTCTATCCATTTCTGCTCAGCGCCTTCTTCCAAAGCTCTTTTCATTGCTTTTTCAAGAACCGCTTCGTCAGGAACCCCCATCATATCTTCTTCTTTAATAACCTGAGCTCCGCATAAGACTTCATAACCTAAAGCTTCAAGCACACTTGCTACTTTGGAAGCCGTACGGAACTCGGTCCATGCTGACTCTGGATGTCTGTGCAAATCTCTTCTTTGTGCTACAAGTTCTTCCTGCATTGCTGCAGCTTCCTGCCAAATTTTCTCCATAACTTTGTATCCCCCTCTTAAACTTTTTTACAATCCGGAAACAACACCAGCTGGTCGCTGTCGATAGGCAAAAATACTTCACTTTCAATCTTGCGGTTCTTACTATTCACCCATTTACCGCATTCAGGGCATTGTATTATCGTTGTCGGAAGCGCCCAAGCCAGATGCTTACCACATTTAGGACAAACATATTCTATTTGCAGTGCGGATGGATGATACTTTTCCCTCTTTGGCATCTTGTCGCACCTCTTCTCATTTTTCTTTGTTCATTATACTATAGACCATAATAAAATGCAGTACTGAACGTCATTTTTTTGCATAGACAAACCAGTCTCAATGGTCTATCCTATACATAGACAATCTAGAGAACGGGGTGAATCACAATGACCCAGCTTAATTCAGCGTTTGAA
>CAYRVN010000103.1:0-1498 GCA_964427675.1 uncultured Acidaminococcales bacterium | reverse complement strand
GCAGCATCAACATCAGCACTGACTTTTAGGTTTCCCGCCATGATTTGAGTTGGCGCTGCTCCCGCTGCTGATTTGTAGAGAGCGATAGTTTCATAGCTTGAATCGTTATAATCCATGCCGCCTACGCTGCCAATATTTGCCAAGACCATTTTACCCAAAGTACGTCCGCCGGCATTAGCAACTATGCCAGCTTTTTCTTCAGCATTTTTTAAAGCAAGAGCCAACATTTCTCTTTCCAGGTCTTTGCGGTTGCTTACCGTAAAGGTAACCCCGTTAAAAACATTTGCACCATCCGCAAACATCTGGTCGATTACAGCTCCAACCTTTTTCAAATCCTGAACTTTGACGCTAAGACTATAACTCATACTGTAGCCTGTGATAATATGCTTGCCTTTGGAAGCCTCGCTGTATTCTGGTCTGAAACTGTAGCCAACTGTTTTAATGTCCTCTTTGCCGATGCCGGTATTTTCCAGCGAAGCTATTACATTATTTACTATTTCAGCATTGGCATTTCTGGCCTCTTCCGCAGTTTTCCCCTGCGTAGTTACGCCTACATTAACAAATGCAGTATCAGGAGCGACTTCACGCGTGACTGAGCCATTAGCACGTACAATGTCGTATTCTCTCTCTGCCGCCCATACCTGCCCGGCCATCAAAAACATAAAGCATACTACCAACAAAATAATTTTACTTGTTTTGCGCATAATCATCCTCCTTAGAAATTAGTTTTTGCATCTTAATTATACTACTAAGCATAGTATCAGTCACCATCAGCAACTCAATCAGAACATTCGAGACTAGATTTAATAAAACATTCATAATTTTGTCCTCTTCTCCATTGATTTATCAAAGAAAAGGAATTAAAATAAGAAAGGTTAAAATTTGACGTAAAGGGGTTTTTACTTGATGGAAAGAAGAATTATCCAAGTTGAAGAACGGCCGCCACTTCTGCTTAATATCCCGCTTAGTCTCCAGCATTTATTTGCCATGTTCGGCGCCACTGTCTTAGTTCCTTTTCTGTTTAATGTCAATCCAACGACTTGTCTCTTCATGAACGGCATCGGTACTCTGCTTTACATTTTTATTACAAAAGGACAAATCCCTTCCTACTTAGGTTCAAGTTTTGCCTTTATTTCTCCTGTCATGGTCATTCTCAGTTCACATGGCTATGCCGCGGCACAATCAGGCTTCATCGTTTTCGGTCTGCTCTTCTGCCTGTTTTCCTTCATTATTAAAATGGTCGGCACCAAATGGATAGATGTTATCTTCCCACCAGCTTGTATGGGCGCAATCGTTGCAATAATCGGTCTGGAGCTCGCACCTGTAGCAGCTGGCATGGCTGGCTTAACAGGTGACAAAATTAATTTCAGCAACGTAGCGGTTTCTATGTTCACCCTTGGTGTTACTGTTATTGGCAGCGTAGTATTCAGAGGTTTCCTTTCAATCATACCGGTTTTGGTCGGTGTCATCAGCGGCTATATCTTTGCTTTTGCGATGG
>CAYRVN010000102.1:0-4710 GCA_964427675.1 uncultured Acidaminococcales bacterium | reverse complement strand
CCATTACTCATTTTTCATCCCTCATCAAATGAAGATTTTTACAAATTTTAACCAACCGATTACCAAAAAAAGGCAGCTTCGCCAGTTCTCCTGCCTTCAACTCATTACTGAACACAAGCACTATGAAATATACTATACCGCCACCCAAAATTGCTAGTAAAGTACTGATAGTATTACCTGCCAAATATTTTCCAGCCTCCAGATAAGAGAGATAAGCACAAATACCCATTAGCAAAGCTGCCACAAGTATTTTTGACGCGGTCTTAACTGGAAAGGAAAAAGTTGAATAACGAACAAGAAAAAACAGATTAAGAGCAGCTGCCAACCCAAAGTTGATATTAGTAGCCCAGGCCGCACCAACGATACCATATGTTGGAACAGCCGTCCACTGCCAGACAAGATATATCTTAAGCAATGTACTGGCAATCATATTCAGCATCGGAATCATAGCCATACCTGTGCCTTGCAGCATCCCTGTCGTAATCTGATGCAAGCCCAACAGACAGATTGCTGGTGCCAGATGGGCAATGGAGGAAGCAGCAGCCTTGGTTCCGTATAACATTAGTGAAATCGGTTCTGCCAAAACTGCCAGACCGACTACTGCCGGCAAGGTAAGCAAAAGACATAAGCGAATAGCGGTAAGAGATTTTTGGCGAATACCTTCAAAATTCTGAAGCGCATATGCTTCAGAAACAGCCGGAACTATACTGGCTGCTAGTGATGCTGTTGGAATTGTCGCCAACATAACAAGGGGAAGTCCCATACCGGCGAAATAGCCAAAAAGTGTTGTTGCTTGCTCAACTGTATGTCCAGCCGCTTCCAAGCGTCCGGGAATAATCAGCATATCAATGCCTGTAACAACAGGCAGCATAATATTGGCACAGGATACAGGTAAAGCGAGTTTTACCAGACGCACGGCAATTTCCTTGATTGATTCTTGTGCAGCAGCAGAGTTAGCAGCTGATAATTGCAGCCACCTTCTATGGTGTTTTGCATAGAAAAAAGATAACACGATCAAGCCTGTTACTGCTCCGGGGACAGCACCAAAAGCAGCGCCGGCTGCGGCGTACTCCAATCCGTAAGGCAACAGATAATAGGCAAGCACAACCATTGTTATGACTCTGACAAACTGCTCCAAAATCTGCGATACTGCTGGTGCCGTCATCATCTGATGTCCTTGGAAGTAGCCTCTGAAGCTAGCCAGAATAGTTGCAAAAAAGACAGCTGGCGTAAGCGCTATCAAGGCCTGATAGGCGCGTTCATCGCGAATCACATTATTATCAATCAAAAAACCTGCCATACCATATAAAACCGCCGCAAAGAAAATGCCGGTAGCAACCATCAGACCCAAGGAAACGCGAAAAATTCTGCCTGCCCCTGCATAATCGTTCCTGGCAATTTTTTCTGCCACTATAATGGAAATAGCTATCGGAATTCCTGCCGAAGAGACTGAAACCATCAGCAGATATACGGGGTAAGCCATCTGATAAAGGCCAATGCCTTCGCCGCCTAACAATCGAGACAGCAATATGCGGTTGAACGCGCCAATAATCTTAACCATCAGACCTGCTGCAGTCAAAATCAGCGCGCCGCGTAAAAATTTGTCCTTAACCACCGCGGTTACCCCTTTCTATTTTTCTTAATTATAAAGCAAACAGAAATACCTGTCATATTTTATTCATGTCTTACAAAACGTAATAGGTTTTTTTCCAACCATGATAACGAATCGGTTTTTATCTTTGTTGTTTTAAGAATCAATTGCGCCTGTGTCCCGCTCCTGAATTTTATATAAGGTCCGTTTTCCTTGATTACAGCCATAATACCTTCGGGGTCTGTCAGTGTGTGTTCCGCAAACGTAATACGAATTTCACCCTGTTTAGCGACTATGCCGGTAATTTTGATTTCTCTGCACAAGCTTCTGATAACCGCGACCTTCCAAAGCGCAACCACTTGCTCAGGTGGGTTGCCGAAGCGGTCAATGATTTCATCCATAAAATCTTCACGATCCTTATATTGCATATCTGCAAAGCGACGATACAATTCGAGCTTATAACGCGGATTATCAATATAATCGTCTGGGATGTAGGCATCAATGTCAACTTCCAATACCGGATCCGGCTCAGGCTCGGTAACTGGCAGGCCGCTCTTCATCTGGATAATAGTTTTTTCCAACAAGTCACAATAAGCAGCAAAACCGATGCCTGCTATATGACCGTGCTGCTGAGCGCCAAGCAGGTTGCCGGCTCCGCGGATTTCCAAATCACGCATGGCAATACGGAAACCAGCACCTAACTCCGTGAAATCTTTAATGGCCTGCAGTCTTTTTTCCGCGATTTCACTCAAAGCCTTGTTTCTTTTATAGACAAAGTACGCATAAGCAAGCCGAGAAGAACGGCCAACTCTGCCACGCATCTGATAAAGCTGTGACAAACCGAAGTTTTCTGCACCGTCGATAATGATAGTATTGGCAAGCGGTACATCAAGGCCATTTTCAATGATCGTTGTGCTTAAGAGAACGTCAAATTTACCTTCATAGAAGCCTATCATGGCATCTTCCAGCATCTCTTCCGGCATTTGTCCATGGGCAATACGGACCGATATTCCTGGTACCAACTGTCTTATTTTTTGTGCCAGTGTTTCCAGTCCCTGCACCCTGTTATGCACGTAATAAACCCTGCCACCGCGACGGATTTCTCTTTCCAGTGCCTCTTTGATCATAGCATCGTTATATTCTGCAACGTAAGTTTCCACAGGTAGCCTATCCTCAGGCGGTGACTCAATAATGCTCATATCACGGCCATTAACAAGTGCCAGATGAAGAGTACGTGGAATAGGCGTTGCGGATAAAGTAAGCACGTCGACGCCAACAGTCCATTTCTTCATTTTTTCCTTTTGACCTACGCCAAAGCGCTGTTCCTCATCAATGATCAATAAGCCAAGATCATGGAACTGAACGTCCGACTGCAAAATACGGTGAGTGCCAATCAGTACATCAACCTGACCTTCCCGCAGTTTTTTCAAAGTTGCGCGTTGTTCCCTTGGTGTACGGAAACGGCTTATCAATTCAACATTAACACCGAAGTTCTCCATTCTTTGCGTAAAAGTCATGAAGTGCTGTTGGGCAAGAACAGTAGTCGGCACGAGAACTGCCACCTGCTTGCCATCAGTTACTGTCTTGAAGGCCGCTCTGATGGCAACCTCTGTCTTACCATAGCCGACATCACCGCATAAAAGCCTATCCATAGGTATAGGTTTTTCCATATCTCTTTTGATTTCTTCGATGGCTTGCAACTGGTCAGGGGTTTCTTCAAAGGGAAAACCTGCCTCAAATTCTCGCTGCATTTCCGTATCAGGCCCAAAAGCGTGACCGGCGACAATTTTTCTTTGCGCGTAAAGCCTGAGCAATTCTGAAGCCAATTCAGTAATTGCGGCCTTTGCTTTATTGGTAATACGTTTCCAGTCGGAGCCGCCCATTTTGGATAGCCGCGGTGCCTGTCCTTCATTGCCAATATACTTATGCAGGAGACCAACCTGTTCCACAGGTACATAAAGTTTATCCTCATTGGCGTATAACAAAAGCAGGTAATCCCTGTGGGCATCACCAACCAATAAAGTTTCCACACCTACATAACGGCCGATACCGTGTACAGCATGAACGACATAGTCGCCGGCTTTAATTTCCGAAAAGAACTGTATCCTGGCTCCACTTTGCTTATGTTTTATACGACGTTTTTTCTGAATACCAAAAATATCATTTTCCGTTAAAAGAAGCCAGGCTTCCCCCCAGGAGCGAAAACCTGCACTCATCTCGCCGGCAAAAACGCTGATATGTTCAGGCAGATACAGTTGGCCTTCTTTGGCATAAGATGCCGGCAGACCTCTGCCCTTCAAACTTTCTGCCATATTTTTAGCCTTGTCCACATTTCCCATCATGATAAGCGGTGAAAGACCGTCATTAAGCCAGCCTTGCAAGTCCGAGACAAGAAGATCAATATTCCTGTTATAAGGGGCTAATGCTCTTACAGGAATAGTAAATGATTTCTGCGTGCCAAAAAAACGATGCGGCAGTGCCGAGACACTAAGACAGCCGTGCTTTTCGCATGCCGCTAAAATCTCTTCCGGCATAAATAAACGAGCTGAATCCTGGACATTTTCGCCGAATAAATTGCGCAAGGTTTCGAATATTTTAGCTGGCTCATCCATGATGAGGGTTGCCGAAGATGATAAATAGTCAAAAACATTGGCATTATCTGCTTTTTCGGTTACTCCCAAGGAAACGATTTCCACGGAATCCTTAACCTGCAAAGCTCGCTGGGTTTTTATATCAAAACTGCGCAGGGAATCTATTGTATTATCAAACCATTCAATGCGCACCGGATCTGCTTCATTAATAGGATAAATATCCATAATATCGCCGCGCAGACAAAATTGGCCAAGTGCTTCAACCTGTTCAGTACGCTCATAACCCATTTTGACAAGTTTGGCAATCAACACTTCCTGTTCGACAATATCTTCCACTTTGACCAGTAAATTGCTATTAAAGATAGCTTCTGGAGCAGGCAGTCGCTGCAAAAGGGCTTCTGCTGTAACGAAATTTATACTGAAGCCTGCAGCATGCATAGCACGGAGAGCCATAACGCGGGCTGCCGCAACTTCCTGATTTTTCGCATCCGCTCTGACCTGCGTAAGATTTTCTGGGTAAAGTTCCAG
>CAYRVN010000101.1:0-4737 GCA_964427675.1 uncultured Acidaminococcales bacterium | reverse complement strand
TGAAGGAAGTCGTGGAAACGTTGTCCATGTTGGTTGCGGCTCCTTTTTCCATCGATAGCACCGATCCGGCAGTTGTTGAAGCAGGCCTGCGCAATTTCCCAGGCAGAGCATTGATTAATTCCGTCAGTGACAAACCCGGTGTGAAAGAACAAATTTTTGCCTTGGCAAAGAAATACGGCGCGGCGGTGTTGGTTTTGCCTTTGGAGGAAAAAGGGTTGCCAAGGACAGCAGAGGAAAGACTCGTTATAGCCAAACGCTTGGTTGCAGAGGGCAAAGCCGCAGGACTGAACGATAGCGATTTCATGCTGGATCCTCTGGTTTTGACAGCAGCTTCTGATGGTCAGGCCCCGCGGGAAACTTTGCGTACACTGCAGCAATATCGTAAGGAACTCGGTTATCCGACAACGATGGGGCTCAGCAATGTGTCTTTTGGCTTGCCGGGACGTGAAGATATAAATACAGCCTTCTATCTGATGGCACTGGCCAGCGGTCTTGATGCACCAATCATTAATCCGTGCTCAGAAAAAATAAAGACGATGACTGCTGCTTCCAAAGTTATCAGAGGTACGGACAGTCAAGGCATAGAATATAGTAGAAACTATGTGGAGAAGAACATTGAAACCAGCAGTACACCAACAGTAACGAGTGGTGATGTTCTTGCCGAACTTTGCCAGGCAGTCATGACCGGTGAAAAAGAAAGAGCGGCAACGCTGGCTCTTGCTGCTTTTGAACAAGGGCATACCGCGTCCGAGATAACCGCTAATGCCTTGGTCAAGGGTATGCATATAGTCGGCGAAGATTTTGGTGCGGCCAGAACATTCCTGCCACAAGTCATGTTGGCAGCAGAGGCGATGAAAACCTCTTTTGACGCTTTGCGCACCAAGATTAAGGCGGAGGATCTGCCCTATGCCGGCAAAGTGGTATTGGCCACGGTGAAAGGCGATATTCATGACTTAGGAAAGAACATTGTCAGCGCTCTACTCAGTAACAGCGGTTTTGCCGTTGTTGATCTGGGCAAAGATGTTGACCCGGAAACTATCCTGGCAGCAGTCCAGAAGGAAAAACCGGAAATAGTCGGTTTATGTGCTTTGATGACGACAACGCTTGGCAGTATGGAAGAAACAATCAAGCTGCTGCAGAAGGAAGGCGCAACTGCTAAAATTATTGTGGGCGGCGCAGTTCTGACTGCTGAATATGCTAAAGAAATCAACGCCGATATGTATGCAGCTGATGGTGTAAGGGCTGTGCGGCTGGCAGAACAAATAGTCAAAGAAACAAAAAGCAAATAAAAAATATGAAAGGCGTTTGGACTAATGAATTAGTCCAAACGCCTTTTTGGTATATTGTACTATTTACCAATGATTAAAGAGCTCCTCTGGACCATTCCACACGCGTTAAACGGCCGCAGCAAATTCGGCCGAACGCTGATGTATATGAGTCCCGTCGCTTCTTCAACCATTGATTGATAACTTAATTGATTTATGTCAAAGTACCTTGTTGTTATTCTTCCCCAATCAGTTTGATCTGATTACGGCTATTGATTAAAGTCTGATAGCCGAAATGCAGAGAGGAGAACGATGATAGGCAAACAGTGGTACAGATAACGATCATAATGGCTATCTGGTACATGATGGCGGTCATTGGCAGTGTGCCGGAAAGAATCTGACCGGTCATCATGCCTGGCAGGGAAACGATGCCCATGCCAACCATACTGTTCAAAGTAGGCAATAAGGCTGTTTCCAGGGCATTGTTCACATAAGGCAATAATATTTTCTGAGGTGTTGCGCCTAGGTTCAGCAGAGAATCTATTTTGGCACGCTGACTTTTCAGACTATCTGAAAAAGACTTTAATGCCAGCGTTACACCCGTCATGGTATTGCCCATGATCATGCCGGCAATCGGAATGGCATACTGAGGGTTGAAGAGATTTTGCCCAACGATGCCGATAACGAAAAAAGCTAATGTGGAGAGTCCTGAAAAGGCGATTGAAGCAGTAACAACAATTTTAAACTTTTTGTTCAGACCAGGGGTTTTGCTCAAGGTGCGCTTAATAGTGAAACCAATCATGGCCAGTAGGTAGCACACTGTGAATAGCGGGTTTTGGTTATCAAAAATATATGTCAGAATTAGTCCGGCCAGAATCAGCTGTATCGTCATGCGGAAACTAGCAACGATGAGCAGCTTGGTTTGTTTGATTTTAGCATGTTTCATGATTGCCACAACAACAATCAGTAACAGATAGACGGCACTGAATTGCATAATTCCCAGTTCGACGATTTCACGCATAGTTGTTTTCCACCCTTTCCAACGTTAAGATGTTTTCGCCGAACCTCTTGGTCAAGGCCTGATCATGGCTGACAGCAATCACTGTAATTCCTTCGGCCTGACAGTAAGTGATAATATTTTGCATAACGCGGTTAGCTGTTTCGCTGTCCAAAGCCGATGTTGGTTCATCAAGCATCAATACAGCTGGGTGGAAGGATAAAAATATTGCCAGATAAAGACGCTGCTTTTCACCGCCGGACATTGTGTTAGTTGTAGCATCAGGTTCGAAAGGCAAGCAGCAGATGGCAAGGAATTTTTTGATTGTTTCGTCACCAGGTAAATTTTTCTCACGATGTTCATAGAAGTCAGCGAAATTATCGCGAATAGAGCCGTCAAACAGAAAAACGGCCTGACTGACGAGAAGGACTTCCTTGCGTAGCTCAATAGTGTCAAACTCTTCAAGGTTACGTCCTAAATAATAGAGCTGTCCGTGAGTTGGAGATAAAACGCCGTTCAACAGACGCAATAAGGTGGATTTGCCGGCGCCGCTAGGACCGGTTACAAAAGTAGTCTTACCGTTGGGAATCTCGAGGTCTGCAAAACATATTGTGTCATGAAAGCAAAGTTGTTTAGCTTTGAATAAAAAATCCGCCAAGAGTCAAACCTCCATAAATAGATATTTTATTTAATTATATCACTAGAAAAAGTGCTGATGCTCAGACTTTTTCTTCACAGAATATTCACTTACAAGAAAAGGTATTTGTATTTTACTGTGGAAATTATACATGATTAGCTAATGGAGGTGAGGTTATGAATTTTCATAGTGGAAAGAAAGCAGTGGTAATTGCGGCTATGGCAAGTTTTTTCATGGTTAATGCCGTGCCTACCGTCAACGCAAGTATCCTGGGTGATGTTCTTAAAGTCGGCGGCATTGGCTATCTGGTCGACAGATATGCGGATGAACTGAATGATTTTATTAATGCGCTTACGGCCAAACATGGTGTCAGCAGTGAATATGCTACTAAGGTTGTACCTATTATTACTATAGGCAGTGGTGGCTATGTTGGCGCGGCACAGGTTTCGGGACCTCAGGAACTGGTTGATCAGTGCAAGGCGGCTTTGCAGCTCGAAGGCAATTTTATGAGCAATACTTTCAGAGTCAAGGCGTTGATACCAATTGATTCCAAAAACCCGACTAACTTTAGCCGCGTTCAGGGCGTTGGCGTTTCAGCCCAGATTGACGTCAAGATTTAGAGAAGGAGGCTGACTGTTGGATAAGATAATTGATATAGAAAGAGAAGCAGAAAAAATCTGCCTGTGGGGTGCGGCACGTGCCGGCGTTATAGTTGTGGCCCCGCTGGTTGGTACGATGGCCTTGATGGCGAATGAAGTCTACATGATCATGCGTCTTGGTGAATTGCGTGGCGTGAAACTGGAAGAAAGTGCTGTTTTAGGCTTGCTTTATTCATTAGGGGGTTCATTTGTCGGTCAGACACTGGTAACGCTGATTCCTTTGGCGCCGGTGCAGGTGCCTGTCGGCATAGCTGTTACTTATGGTGTAGGTAAGGTAGCGAATGCCTGGCTGAAAGCTGGACAGCCCCAGGACATCGCCCAGTTCAGGGAAGTGTTTGAAGAAGCACGTGATGAAGGTATGGCAAAATTTAAAGAAATAGCCGGACTGGAATGTAAAGACAAGCCTCTTGGTGATGAAAGCAGAAGTTTCAAACTGGAAGCGGAATCTGTTTTTCAAAATATCAAAGAAAAAGCAGATACTGCAGCAGAAAAAGTAGAAGGGGCTATTAGCGGCGTGCTTGATTGGTTCCAGCCTTTGAAGGAAAAAAGCAGTCATTGGCTATCCGCCCAGAAGTGGGAAGATATTTCTCGCGGTGGTCTTACCGTACCTTACGAAGAAATCGACCTTTATTTGAAGGATTCTTTAGACAAAAGTGATTTTGCTTTTAAAGGCATTAGTTATTTTGAAGACTCCGGAGTAACTTTGGAAGTCGAGCACAAAGAACATGGTAGCCTGAAACTTTTTATTGTGCCGGAAGAGTTTACTATCAATAAAAAACAAGCCTATGTCAGGCTGCGCTTAGTCGATTTTGCCGTCGGCGACAACAAATTTCTGGAAGTGGTTGCCCAGACCTTGGGAACTAAGTTCATCATGGCGATAGTCAACAGGATCTTTGATGATACTATTATCGAACATGAAGATTTTGCATGTACCTATGCTCAGGGTATTCTGGAGGTCTATTTCACGGAACTTATCAACTGCAGCAAGCTTGTCAGAACAAGTTTTATGGGCAAGAATGTGCTTGATGTGGTGCAATTTGTTGCTATTGTGCCAGTACCCAAAGGCATCGTAGTCAAAAGTCGTTTTAAGTTTTAAGATTTCAGGATAAAAAAGAGCGTTTCGCAATTGCGAAACGCTCTTTTACTTTTTACTGTTTTATTTTATTTAATGGAACCGTC
>CAYRVN010000100.1:0-4769 GCA_964427675.1 uncultured Acidaminococcales bacterium | reverse complement strand
TAATAGCTTAAATGGTCACAATACCACGAATGAGCGCTACGACAAGCATGCATAAAGAAAGCCCGATTGCCGGCAAAAGAGCATAACGCTGCAAATCGCCAAATTCGATTTTGTTCAAACCAACCAGGAGATAGGTAGAAGGAACCAGTGGGCTGAGAAGATGTGCGCCTTGACCAATCAAGGAAGCAATACCCATCATTGCGGTTGGTACGCCGTAGGAATTAGCAGCTTGGTTCAAAACCGGCAATACGCCGAAATAGTAAGCATCGTTAGTCAGGAAGAATACGCCAGGCAAGCTGAGGAAAGCGGAGATGAAACCCATATGCGGTCCCATGCTTGCCGGAATTGCATGCACGATTGCCTGTGCCATGACGTCAATCATCTTGGTTCCGGACATGATACCGGTGAAAATACCTGCAGCAAATACCATGCCAACAACTGGGATAGCATTAGAACCGGAGGAAATCAGGCGGGCAGATTGTTCTTTGCTCTTGGGATAGTTGACCATCAAAGCAAGAGCAGTACCAACCATAAAGATAATTGCAGAAGGTACAACATCAGCCATCAAAGTTACGAACAATACGACTGTCAGAATCAAATTGAACCAGATGAGCTTAGGACGTGCCGTTGCCTTTTCTTCATCAGTAATGCTTGCCTCGTATTGAGCGACAATCTGTTTTTCATCTAATGCAACGGTACCGATACGTGCACGTTCTTTTTTGCCCAGGTAGTAAGAATACATCCAGATATACAAAGCGCCAACGACCATACCAGGAATCATCGGATTGAAAACTTCGCCGATTTCCAGATGTAAGGCTGCCAATACGCGTGCTGTCGGTCCTCCCCAAGGAATAATATTTAAAACGGAATTACACAAAATAACGATGGTCGGTAAGATAATGGGCTTGATGCCAACTTTACGATGAATCGTATAAAGAGCAGCTGTAGTAATCAAATAGGTAGTTGAGCCGTCACCGTCAAAAGAAACGCCTGTCGCTAAAATAGCAGTACCTACACATATTTTCAACGGATCACCCTTAACCCAGATTAAAACCTTCTTGACTAAAGGTGCGAACAGACCAGCTTCCAGCATTAAACTGAAATAAATAATTGCGAAAAAGAGCATAACACCTGTCGGTGCAACTTGTTTAACCCCAGCCATAGCCATTTTGCCGATACCAGGCCCAAAACCCAGTCCTAACGCAAACAAAATTGGAACAATCATTAGTGCAAGCATTGGTGCTAATTTTTTGGTCATAATCAAAACCATAAATACGATGATCATTAAGAAACCCGCTACTGCCAACATGATAAAACCTCCCAATATTATTAATATTATGAATACTTATAGGCTGGGTGTCCGCAAGAAAAAGCGCTTACTTGACCCATATTAAAACTTTAAAAAATACTGCTGACTCAGAGCGGTTTACGCACCAGGTCGATAATCGAACCATCACGATACTCGACTACGGCAACAATGTCCTTGTCCTCCTGGCTAACCTCAATGTCTTTTGGTTTGCCTACGAGATCGTAAGCCATCTGCTGTAATTCCTGTATAGTATATAACGGCAAATTACTATCTTTCAATTTTTCCAAGAGATCTGTGCGTTTTGGATTAACTGCGATGCCGCGTTCCGTTACAATGACATCGATGCTTTCACCCGGGGTAATAACAGTCTGTACCTTATCGCGAATCATCGGCAAACGCCCGCGAATCAACGGTACTACGATAACAGCGAGTTTAGCCCCGGCCGCAGTATCCGAATGACCGCCGGAAGCTCCCATCAGCACACCATTGGAATCCGTCATGCAATTGACATTGAAATCAAGGTCAACTTCCGTAGCACTCAGGAACACTACGTCCAATTGGTTGACAATGCAATCCGTCCAGGGGTTAGCATAGAAAGACGCGCTCATTTCCACATGCCGTGGATTTTCTTTTAAAGAGGCCGCTGCCGTTGTGTCGAAGGTCTGGGTATCATAAAAGATTTCAAATAAACCTTCTTTCAGCATCTCGGTGAAAATGCCCGTTGCGCCGCCGATGCCAAAGCCGCCCTTGATGTCGCGTGCCAACATTTTCTCCCGCATGAACTGAGCTACGCCCAAGGAAGCACCGCCACTGCCGAGCTGCAAGGAGTATCCTTCCTTTAAATAACCTGTCTGGTCGACAACTTCTGCCGCCAGTTGGGCAATTTTGAGTTGGATTGGGTTTTTCGTGATGGAAATAGCACCTGAAGCAATCCCTGCCGGATCACCAATAGCCTCTACTTCCACAACATAATCGACATCCGTCTGCGGGATGCTATAAGGATAAAGGAATTGACCCTTCAAAAGATTATCGGTAATAATCACTGTCTGGTCGGCATGATGCGCATCCACCAGTGCATAACCGATAGCGCCGCAAGCCGATTTACCCTGTGACCCGCTCGCATTACCGAAGCAGTCACAAATCGGTGCTCCCATGAAGGCAACGTCAATATGCGCTTCACCGGATTCGATAGCACGTGCGCGTCCACCATGTGAACGAATTACGATAGGTCTTTTCAGACAGCCAGGATGCGTAGTCAGGTATTCACCCAAAGTATCGCGCAAACCGCTGGTTTCAATAGCGGTAACCGTACCGTCTTCGATGTAGTCGATCAAAAATTCATGGCAGGGATTCAAGGAGCTTGCCATAAGCGTCAAATCCTTGATGCCCTTAGCGGCAATAGCTTCCATGACCATTTTGATGATATAGTCGCCATTGCGGAAATGATGATGGAAAGAAATTGTCATTCCATCCTTAAGGCCCGTTTTTTCAATGGCTTCTGCCAATGATGCCAGCACTTTGTTGGCACCCTTTTGTCCTAATTTTATTTTTTTGCCCTGCCGATTACCTTTTGGTGCAATGGCGAATTCTCCAGCATACAATTCTCTGCCCTTCAGGTAAGTTAATTCCATAGGAATTTCACGTCCGATTGCATTTTTCATCATGCCTTTATCTCCGTTTCCACCTTTATTCCCGCCGCTCTGGCCGCATCCACGATACGCTGCGCTCTGACAACGATCGGACCGTCAATCATCTTGCCATCAACGGCGATTACACCCTTGTTGTTTTTCACAGCATCAGCGTAACTTGCCAAAACTTTTACCGCATGCGCGATTTGTTTTTCCGTCGGCGTAAAGATTTCATGTACTGCCTCGATTTGTTTCGGATGAATACAGGATTTGCCGTCAAAGCCCATGTCTCTGATCTTGGTGACTTCATCCCTGAAGGTTTCCATATCTTTCACATCAGAATAAACAGTATCAATACAACGAATGCCAGCTTCACGCGCTGCCATCAAAATTGTCGAACGGGCGAAATACAACTCTATGCCGTATTTGGTCCGCTGCGTTTTAATGTCAGCAATAAAGTCTTCGGCGCCCAGAGCGATGGCCACCATTCTCGGTCCATGGCAGATTTCCCGTACGTTGTAGAGGCCTTTGACACTTTCAATAGCACAGATGATATTGATCGTACCTTCCGGCCAACCGTTTTTCTTCTCTTCCTCAGCAATCATGCCGGCTACCAGTTCTACCTCTTCCACGCATTCCGTTTTCGGCAGACGAATAAGGTCTGGTTTCGCAGGCAGGATTGTTTTAAGGTCATCAATACCAAAAGGAGTTTGCGTCGGATGATTGATACGAACCACCGTCTCAGCGTTGAATTTTCTCGATTTCAAAGCTTCCGCAACCAAAATCCTCGCTGTGTCCTTCTCCGTTACAGGTATCGAGTCTTCAATATCCAGCATAATACTATCCGCACCGTTGATATCACAGTTATTAATCATTTTAGGGCTATTGCCAGGTACGAACATCATCGTTCTGGATAATCTGGTCTTTGGATCTGTCATTATGCTTGTCCACCCCTTTGCAAGGCGCCCAGAACACGAGCGATTATGGTATAGTCCCAGGCTCCTTTGTCTGTTGCTGTTACCTTAACATTGTCGTAGCCAGCTTCTTTGACAGTATCTCTGATCAAGTCTCGCATATGTTCGCCATATTGACGTTCCACATCAGAAGTAAGTACTACTTCAATACCCTTCTGAGACGGCTCGACAGTAACCAGCACATCATTCTTTTCCATAAATCCAGCCGTCGCAGCACTTACAATATTTTTCATGCTCCTCCATCCCTTCATTAAATAAATTGTTCCTCGATATCCATTGTATAAATGTATACAATTACACAATTATTATATTCCGTTATGTCATAACATTACAAGCTTTATTTTTTCGCTCTCCCAATTGATATATTGTCATATTTTTTGTATAATTTAAGAATTAAGGACTACGATAAAAAGGTGAAACTATGCGAAAAAACACCAGCGATTTCCTCTATGCCGAAATTATCAATGATTTTTTAAACGAAAATCTTAAGTACGGCGACAAGATTGTCGAACTTGATTTATGCACTCAATACGGCACCAGCCGCACACCTTTGCGTGAAGCCCTTGCCAAGCTGGAAAAGGACGGTCTGGTAGAACGCCAGGTCAATAACCGTCTGCAAATCGTGACAATTGACGAGAACATTCTGGATGAAATTCTGGATCTGCGCTTGTCATTGGAAAGCATGGTACTGAAATACGCTTTGAAATACAGTAAAGAGACCTCGATTTTTGCCGATTTGCAAGAAAACCTGGACCTTGTCGATTTCTATTTGAAACACGAAGATGTCGTAACAGGTCGTAAAGTATTATCGAAGTTTTCGGAAATCATGTACAAGCAATCGCGTCTTAAATACACAAC
>CAYRVN010000099.1:0-4776 GCA_964427675.1 uncultured Acidaminococcales bacterium | reverse complement strand
GAAGCCAGAGTGCTGATCATAGATGATTTCATGAAAGCAGGCGGGACCGCCAAAGGTTTACAGGAGCTGGCACTTGAAGTTGGTGCGGAAGTTGTGGGAACAGGCTTTTTGATTGCAACCAGGGAACCTGAAGATAAAATGGTTGATGATTATTTTTCACTCTTTGTGTTAAACGGGATTGATGATAAAACCAGAAGAACTGATATAAGACCCAACTACTGAGCAGGGAGTGAAATGAAGGATGGAAAAGGATTCTGTAACTTTAAAAGATGTTGAGGAAGCTGCAAAACGGCTGGCTTCAGTTGTTCATAAGACACCTTTGGAAAGCAACCATACTTTCAGCACTATCGCGGGCCATGAAGTTTTGCTGAAATTAGAAAACATGCAAAGGACAGGTTCCTTTAAAGTGCGAGGTGCTTCTAACTGCATTCAGACACTTTCGCCGGAGAAAAAGGCCTGCGGCGTTATTACCGCATCCGCTGGCAACCATGCTCAGGGCGTAGCTCTTGGCGCAACCAAGGCTGGGATTAAATCGACTATCGTCATGCCTGAGGGAGCGCCTCTTGCAAAGATAGAGGCTACTCGTGGTTATGGTGCGGAAGTAGTATTGGCTGGCTCGGTTTATGATGAAGCCTATGCCGAAGCACTGAGAATACAGAAAGAAACAGGTGCGACATTTGTTCACGCCTATGATAATCCGGCGGTTATTGCCGGACAAGGCACAATTGGCCTCGAAATTTTGGAACAATGCCCAGATATCAAATCAATTGTGGTACCTGTTGGCGGCGGCGGTCTGCTTGCTGGTGTTGCCGTCGCAGTTAAGGCTGCGGCTCCGCATGTCAAGGTCTACGGCGTGCAGGCAACAGGTGCGCCGGCTATGTATTTGTCCAAGCATGCCGGTAAGTGGGTTGAAACACCGGAAGCTCATACAATAGCTGATGGTATTGCGGTCAAGCAGCCTGGTAAAATTACCTTCCAACTGATTCAGAAATATGTTGATGACATTGTCGTTGTCAAAGATGATGATATTGCGGCAACGATTCTCTTATTGATGGAACGTGCAAAAATGATCGCCGAAGGCGCAGGAGCGATATCGTTAGCAGGTATTCTTCATGGTAACCTGCCGAATGTCGGTAAAACAGCAGCAGTAATTTCCGGCGGCAACATAGACGTTAATATGATTTCGCGTGTTATTGAAAACGGTCTGGTCAAATCAGGCCGGCGCATCAAACTTGTAACCCACCTGACTGACAGGCCAGGTGAGCTCTTGAAATTCATTTCATATATTAAGGAACACCGCGCAAATATTATCTTTATTCATCACGAGCATGCAGGCAGAAATCTGCCGATTGGTCAAACGTTGGTGGAAATGGATCTGGAAACCCGTGATCATGCACATGGCGAGATAATCATCGCTGCCCTGCGCAGAGCTGGGTATCGCGTGGAACTTATTTAGTTATTAAAGATGGGAGAGACCTTTTTATGTCAAAAATGGTAGCAGTAATTTTAGCCGCTGGTAAGGGAACAAGGATGCGTTCCAAGTTACCGAAGGTGCTGCACAAGGTTGGTGGCAAACCAATGCTGGAACATGTGATGGCAGCGGCTGAAACAGCTGGAGCTGATAAATCCATAGTTGTCGTTGGTTTTGAATCTGAACAGGTAGCTGAATTTGTCGGAACACGTGCTGAAATAGCCGTGCAGGCTGAGCAGCTTGGTACTGGCCATGCTGTAATGCAGACGGCAGCTTTGTTGAAAGATTTTGCGGGAACTGTCATGATCATCTGTGGTGATACACCGCTTTTGGACGGCTGCGAATTAAAAAAATTCTATCTGGAGCATCAGGCTTCAGGAGCGGCAGCAACCGTACTCACCGCGATTATGGACAACCCTACTGGCTATGGACGTATTCTGCGTAATTGTGACGAACGTGTCACGGGCATTGTGGAAGAAAAAGATGCCACACCGGAACAAAAAGCAATTTGTGAGATTAATACAGGTATTTATTGCATTGAAGCTCCGCTTCTGTTTGAAGCTTTGTCTGGATTGACTTGCGATAATGCGCAAGGTGAGTATTATTTGACTGATGTTTTGGGCAGACTCAATGAAATGGGCAAGCTTGTAGGTGGAGTAAGTACTGCCGACAGCGACATGATCATGGGTATTAATTCCCGTCGTCAATTGGCCGATGCAGAGATAATTATGCGCCAGCGCATTATTGATAAATTGATGGATCAGGGTGTTACTATCATGGATCCTGCCAGCACCTTTATTGAAGGCTCGGTCGAAATTGGACAGGATTCAATTATTTATCCTTTCACCTGGCTGGAAGGTTCAACGAAGATTGGTGCGGATTGCGTTATCGGGCCTAATGTGCGATTGACGAATGTGGTTGTTGGCAACGAAACCAACCTGCAATTTGTTTACGGCCATGACTGTGTTGTCGGCAGCAGCGTTACAGCAGGACCTTATGTCCATTTACGTCCTGACACCGTGATTAGTGACAGTGTTAAAATCGGTAACTTTGTCGAAGTTAAAAATTCCAACGTCGGAGTCGGTTCCAAACTGCCGCATTTATCCTACATCGGTGACAGTGATATCGGCGAGCGTGTCAATATAGGCTGCGGCTGTATTACAGTAAACTACGATGGCAAAAAGAAACATCGTACTATTATTGAAGATGATGCTTTTGTTGGCTGCAACAGCAATCTGGTAGCACCGGTAACGGTAGGGGCAGGAGCTTATGTAGGTGCCGGTTCAACGGTTACCAAGGATGTGCCTGCTGACGATCTGGGAGTGGCCCGTGCCAAACAGGTTAATATTAAAGGTTGGGCAGCTAAATATCGTAATAGTTGATTTCTTACTTGCGAGTAAAAGGCTGTCGTTGTATACTAATATAAAAATTAAATCTGTAAAGAATTAAACATTGGAGGTATTTTGTAATGTTGGAAGACAACGCCAAAGCGTTAAGGATTTTTTCAGGGAATGCCAATCCAGATTTAGCGCGTGAAATTGCGGCTTACTTGGGAACAAGCGTTGGTGACGCTGCTATCAACCGTTTTAATAATGGTGAAGTCCAGGTTATGATAAATGAGAGCGTACGCGGAAAAGATATTTTTATCGTGCAGCCTACCTGCGGACCGATAGTAAATGACAATGTCATGGAACTCTTGATCATGGCTGATGCTTTCAAGCGTGCATCTGCAAAGCATATTACGGCCGTTGTACCTTATTACGGTTATGCCCGTCAGGACCGCAAAGCTCGTGGCCGTGAACCTATTACTGCCAAGTTGATGGCAGATCTTCTGACTACCGCCGGTGTTACCCGTGTTGTGACTATTGATTTGCACGCAGCACAAATTCAGGGTTTCTTTAACATTCCGGTTGACCATATGCCAGGCGGACCTATCCTGGCTGACTACATTAAAGAGAAAAATCTGGAAAATCCTGTCGTTGTCTCCCCTGATCTTGGCGGTGTAAGCCGTGCAAGACTTATAGCGACTAAACTGAACTGCAGTATTGCCATTATTGACAAGCGCCGCCCGGAACCGGGTGTTGCTGAGGTAATGAATCTGATTGGTTCCGTTGAAGGCAAAACAGCTATTATGGTTGATGATATGGTTGATACAGCCGGTTCTTTGACTGAAGGCGCGCGTGCCTTGATGAAGTTTGGTGCTAAAGCAGTTTATGCTTGCTGCACACATCCGGTTCTTACTGATCCGGCAATTGCAAGAATTGAAGAATCCAACATCACAGAACTGATTGTTACTAATACAATTCCATTGCCTCCTGAAAAAAGGCATCCGAAAATCAAAGTATTGTCTGTAGCTCCTATTTTGGCGGAGACAATTCTACGTATCTATAATGAGCTGTCTGTAAGTCAATTGTTCGAAGATTAAAATCAGAAAATGCTTATCCTTTTTGGATAAGCATTTTGGTATTTTTGCTTAATGAAGGAGAAAAAGTGTGAAAGTTGCCTGGTTATTGGGAATGGTAGCGGCCTGCTGCCTGCTTTTATTGGGGTTGGGGTATCATGGCAAAATTAAAAAGCGTTTAGCGCTGCTGGGATCTTGTTTGGGAATTATTTTAGGATCCGGGCTGCTTTTGCTCGCCGTTTTGCCTGGTGACAGTTTCTACGGACCGGTGCTGGCAGCCGGACACACTAACCAAAAAGTAGTCGCACTGACTTTCGATGATGGCCCTTATTCCCCTTATACCGAAAAAGTTCTTAAGGTGCTGAAGGAAAAAGATGTGCGTGCAACTTTCTTCGTTGTAGGTGAAAACGCGCTCGCTCAGCCGGAACTTGTCCGTCAGATAAAGTCTGACGGCCATTTGATTGGAACGCATACGCAGCATCATAAAGATTTGCTGAGATTGGATAAAAAAGAAGTACGCGATGAAATGATGATGGGTGTTGAAAGTATCCGCAAAATAACGGGCGAAACACCTCAATTTATCAGGCCACCGCATGGTTTTAAAGATTACGAAGTAATAGAACAGGCTGAGAGTTTAGGCCTTAAGGTAGTGAACTGGGATATTATTCCAAGGGATTGGACTAATCCGGGAACGGAAAAGATTGTCAGTCGGGTTACTGAAAATGTAAAACCGGGTTCAGTCATTCTGCTTCATGATGGTGACAGTCCTGCAAATGGCGGTTCACGCGAACAGACAGTACAAGCTTTGCCACAGATTATTGACCGCCTTCACGCTGAAGGCTATAGTTTTGTAACTGTTGACGAATTACAAGCAAAATAAAGCAGGAAGGAATAATCAATGAAA
>CAYRVN010000098.1:0-5241 GCA_964427675.1 uncultured Acidaminococcales bacterium | reverse complement strand
GCAAAAAATATCGTGTTGGGTTTGGAGTACTATGACCTGAAGGACAAAATAACAAATGAAAAGAACCGAACGATCTGGACACAAGTTATTTTTGATTTCAGTGCTGATTAAGAGGCGATAAAAGTGGAAATATTTGACAAACTAATTAACAGAGAAGCGAACGTAGCAGTAGTAGGCCTTGGATATGTCGGACTCCCGATAGCCGTTGCTTTTGCTGATAAAGTTAACACTATTGGTTTTGATATCAACGCAGAGAAAATTGCTGATTACCAAAGCGGCATTGATCCGACGCAGGAAGTCGGCAATGAAAAAATCAAAGAGACAACGCTGCAATTCACTACCGAAGAAAAAGACTTGCAGAATGCAGCTTTCATTATTATTGCTGTACCGACACCGGTCAATGGTGATGAAACGCCTGATCTTAATCCGGTCGTGGGGGCTAGCAGGATTGTCGGCAGAAACCTTACCAAGGGCAGTATCGTTGTTTTTGAATCGACTGTTTATCCTGGCGTGACGGAAGACATTTGCATACCTATTTTGGAAAAAGAGTCGGGAATGCGTTGCGGGAAGGACTTCAAAATTGGCTATTCTCCGGAAAGAATCAATCCCGGTGACAAAGTACATCGTCTGGAAAACATCATCAAGATAGTTTCCGGCATGGATGACGAAACGCTGGAAGTAATTGCTGCTGTTTATGAGCTGATTATCGAAGCCGGGGTTTACAAGGCGGAGAGCATCAAAGTTGCTGAAGCCGCTAAACTTGTAGAAAATTCTCAGCGTGATATCAACATTGCGTTCATGAACGAATTTGCGATTGTGTGTGAACTGATGGGCATCAATACCAAAAGCGTTATCGACGCGATGAATACGAAGTGGAACGCGCTGGGGTTTCATCCTGGGCTGGTAGGTGGTCACTGTATTGGTATAGATCCTTACTATTTTATCTACAAAGCCAAAATGCTGGGTTATCATTCCCAAATCATTGCTGCCGGCAGAAAAATCAATAACAGCATGGGCAGTTTTGTCGCTGACGCGGTTATTAAGAGTTTGATTCAGGCTGACCAGAATGTTCGTCATGCTAATATTTATGTTTTTGGCATTACCTTCAAAGAAGATTGTCCCGATGTTCGCAATTCCAGAGCTTTTGATGTTTTAAAACGTTTGGCAGAGTATGGGATTCAGACTAAGGTAGTTGACCCCGTAGCTAACCAGAAGGAAGCAAAGCAGGAATTCGGTATCGAGCTTGTCAGCATGGAGGAAGTGAAGGATGCTGACTGTTTGATTTTCCTTGTTGCCCACAAACAATTTAAAGATATGCAATTGGCTGAGGTTGACGCCTTATTCAATCGGCAATTGGCCAACAATAAAAGGGTAATAATTGATGTGAAAAGCATTTTTGAAGCAAAGCGCTTTAAGAATATGGATTATATCTATTGGAATCTGTAAAGAGGGAGGGTTGCCGTAGATGAAAACAAAAAGGACTTTTATTTACCTGGCAGCAGGTGTTGTGGTATTAGCAATCATGGCCGCAGCTTTTAGCTATTTGTTTTCTTCCAGTCCTTTAGGCAAAGGGAGAAATAGCACCGCGCATCTGCCGAATATATATAACGCTGATAATGAGATAAAAGAGGCGAAAGCTAATTTGCGCGCTAAGCCGGAAAAAGCACAGATCATAACCGGCACAAATTCGGCAGCCGATGGTATCGCCCTGACCTTTGACGGTCTTGCAGATGTAAGCACTACCAGACAAATTCTGGATCTATTGCAGAAATATGATACAAAGGCTACTTTCTTTGTTGAAGGGTTGCGGGCTGCTGAAGAAACTGAACTGGTTGGTGAGATTGTCAAGGCGGGCCACAAGGTGGAAAATTATTCTTTATCTGCTCGCACATCTTTAGAAAAAATACCTCAGGATGAACTGGTGCAGGATTTGTGCACCGCGCAAAAAATAATTAAGGTTACAAGCAGTTCTTCGCCTGTATTTTTCAAGGCAGAGGATACTGTTTATACGGATAATTTGCTGCAGGCTGCAAAAGCAAGTGGTTTAGCAGGCGTAGTGAAGTCTGACAAAGTGCTGAATGCCCACAGTTTTACAAGTTATGAAGGGGCAGTTGGTTACGTCAGAAATATCAGGAAAGGCAATATTGTTTCCTTCCAGATGGAACGGCCAAAGGTTGAAAAGCAGGCAGCTGCAAAAATATCAGAACAACAACCGGCGAAGGATAAGCAGCCAGGGCTGAAAGAACTGAATAAAGATGCTGCCAAGGACAACGGTCAGCAGGAAATCGTTAAAACTGTCGAATTATTTTTGAAAGCTTGCAAGAATGAACAGGTAAAAACGGTATTTCTTAAAGTGCCTGAAGCAAAGCTGGCGGCAGCAAGACAATGGTATGAAAACTTGTCAGCAGGTCTCGCTTTGCTGCAAGAAAAGGCAGGAGAAATTATAAGCTGCAAAACTGCTTATGCCGCACCTGCAAGAGAAGATCTCGAAGTTTTACGCCAGAAGAATAATGGTAAACTGGTGCAGGAAATCAAAAGTATTCATACGACTGAAAAGGCGTTGAACTACAGCTTCGCGGGTATTTCTAACGGAGCCGCTCTTGATGCTGTCTTGAATACGCTCGATACACTTCATGGGAAGGCAACTTTCTTTGTTACGGAAAAAGACATCAAAAAATATCCTGAAGCTATCAACAAAATTGTTAATTCAGGAAACGAAATAGGTATCGGCATTGGTTTGGATGAAGGGGATAATTTTTATACGGAAGCAGCCGAAATTTTGCGCTGTGATGAATTGCTGCAGGCGAAGTTCGGTATTAAGACCGATATAGTGAAACAATTGTGGGGCGCAGTACCGCAGGAAACGATGGAAGCAGTTTCTGCTACTGGCAAATATCTGGTAGGACAGGTCTATACCATTGGCAAGAAACAGCACAAGGATTACACTTCCGCTCAGACTATCAGAGAAGAGCTTTTTCCAAAAGGTATTACATCTTTTGGCATTGGCCAGCAGATTTTCTTCCGGCTGGATCTGTATGCTGATCCTTTGATGTGCAGTAAATTGCTGCAAGAATTTCAGAAAACGATGATTGATAACATAGCTTATGCTACAGCAACTGATAACCCGACAATCAATCCAAAGAATGATTCAAGCTATAGCCTCAAAACAGTAGGAGAAATACTGCATAATGAGCATTATACATATGAATATCCCGTGCCGGAGGTAAAAGTTCCTGAGTATTTAAGAAGCGGTGCCGGTAGGCTGAATGTTAATAAGGATAACTTTATCCAGATGGTTAACAGTCGTTATATAGGAACTGGTTGGGTCAATGACGTGCATAAGGCATTGGGCTTCTCCAGACAGGAAATGAAACGCCTCGATACCAGCGGTGTAATTCATACTAATAACAATGTGGTGTTTTTTACCTTTGACGACTGGGGCGGGGATGCACCCATCAACAATATTCTGTATGTGTTAAAGAAGCATGATGTCCCTGCTACTTTCTTCATCAGAACCAATAAGGTGCAAAATCACCCTAACCTTTTACGTGCTATCGCGGCCAGCGGGCATGAAATTGGCTCACATACAGACCAACATCAGCTGATGGCCCTGTATGACATAAACACCCAAAAATACGTGCCGACTCAAAACAGAGAAGAGTACATGCAGGATTTAAAGAAATGTTATGACAAATTGGTAAGTATAGTCGGTGATGTACAAGTTGATGGACATTATGTCTTGACGAGATATTTCCGGCCACCTGCTCTGGCAGTCAGCAAAATGGGACTGGAATGCGTTTTTGCCAATGGCTATGAATATATTGTTTCCGGCTATAGTCCGGGAGATTACCAGGCAAATGGCCCTATGCAGGTAAGATATGCCATAGAAGAAGAGTTGTATGCTGACGATGGGAAAATCAACAAAGGCACAATCTTTGTTCTGCATATGGGAGATAAGAATGGCAAGCTGACGGCTGAGGCTCTTGATGTTTTGCTGACAAAAAATGAACAGAAAAATGATAACGATCCCAGCAAGTTCAAGGCCGGCAGACTATCTGATTACCTTCGCGATGGCTATGACCAGGGTAATTCCAAAAAAACGTTGAGACTTGAGGCAGACAGGAAATTAACACAGCAAAATAGATAAGCATGGCAGGTATACTATGAAAAATATGTTGAAACATAAGAAAATTAAAGATGTTTTGCTGGCTGTCAAACCTGACCGCAGGTTGCTTTCTAAAGTTCCTGATGCTGAAGGGATGCGCGTGAACAAGGAGAGACGCGGCCTTGAAGGTTCGTCTGCTGTCAAATATGACATTAAGACTTTGATGGACCAGGAACACAGCGGTACTCGCTATCTGGTCGATTATGACGTTGTTGTGGAATATTGCAGCGAAGATAAGAAAAAAATGCATTGCAAAGCCGTTGGCAAAGATATATCCTCGACGGGTATGTTGCTGGAGCTTACAGAAGATGATGCTGAAGCGCTTAGACAAGCAAAATCAATAGAACTTTCGTTTGAAATCATTGCAGGCACCATGCCGGAGGGCTATGAAATGTCTGTCCGTATCGGGGCAGAAATCGTCAGACAGCAAGCTGGCGAGGACGGCAAAGTCCTATGCGGTGTCCATTTTCAGGAAACTTTGGCCCAGTATGCAGGCAAAAAGAAGGGGCGGTATATTTCTGCTGTTTCCTTTGCACTGCTTTTGCTGATTGCTGCCTTCATCATCCTGATGCGCAGCGAAAGCGTTATCTATTTCAAATTTAATAAAGGACTATACCTATATAGCATCATAGCGGCTGTCTTTTTGCTGACGCGGTATCTGTTCGGTGCTCTTTATAAGACGGTGCCGATACGGGAGGATTTCACTCCGGGCGTTTCCATCATTGTGCCTTGTTTTAATGAGGAACAGTGGATCAATAGAACTATTCTCAGCTGTATCAACCAATCTTATCCGGCGGAAAAGTTGGAAGTGATCATTGTTGATGATGGCTCGACAGACAATTCCGTCGCAAAAATTCAGGAAACGATCGACAGCGTAGCTGCCATCGTCGGCGAAAAAGTACGCGAGCGGTTGTTCTATCTCGTGCAGGAGCAGAATGGCGGCAAAAGGGAAGCCTTGATTAGGGGCGCTTTGGCGGCAAAACATGAATTGGTTGTTTTTGTCGACTCCGACAGCTTCGTGGACCCGTTCGCCATCTACAATCTTGTGCAGCCCTTTCAGGATGCGCGTATGGGCG
>CAYRVN010000097.1:0-5269 GCA_964427675.1 uncultured Acidaminococcales bacterium | reverse complement strand
ATGTGAAAAATATTTTTAGGTTAACAATAATATTGGTTGTCATTACCAGTTTACTTGCTTTCATCCTTGCATGTGCAACTAGTAGAAGTCAGGCAAGGACAGAAGAATCATGGACTTCAACAAAAACGTTGAAATTCGATGATATTGTCTATTTTGCTGCTAATGACGAATTAGAAAGAAAAAGCATTCCAAGAGATGAGGTTTTAAAAGAATTTCTTTTTACTTACATGCCAATGGCAAAAGAGTATGAGGCTCGATTAATCACTAAGCATGATATTGATGGCTACTTAAACAGTATCCAGCAGAAAATTCTTGAATACAACAAAACTACTGCTGGCTATAAAAATAAAACTTATCATTTTATTACTTATATGAAGGTAGGTCCATATTCACCAGAAGAATCTGGATTTCTCATGTTCAATAAATTTGATGACTATGTCGATTGTACAATGAACAATCCTCATAGCCGCTCACATGATATTCCCTCACGGCAAAATGTTGGGAAAGGTAGCTCTTATGCCGGTTTTAAATTCCAACCATTTTTCAAACTGCCTCTTGATCAAGAATCTGCTACTAAAGCAATAATTTCGAAGTTTCCTATAAAGGAAAACATGACGGTCCCTGTCCTGTTTGAGTATTCTGTAGATCATTGCAATATCATCACCGGTAACCGTTCAAGAAATGGTTCTTCTTGCTGTGTTATTAAGATTATGAAAGCTTCTGTGTTTGAGAATTCAAACAGAGGTCATTACACAAAGTTAATCAACTTAGTACCGGTAGATCGATCAGCAGCGAGTAAGGTGATTCCATGATTTAGGTCAAGTCGCTAACGGTTCCAGGCTAAATAGAAATAAAATTTTATGAAAATTATTTGCAGAATGCACAGCGGCTTGCCACGGGGAGATTCACTAGCCATTGCCTCATTATCTTCTGATTGCACGAATAGCTTTGGCTCGACTTTCGAGTTCGTCCGCCTGCTTTGCTCGATCGGTCTTTCTGTAAAGCGCTGCCATGTTCTTAAGGCAAGTGGCCACATCGGGATGATTGGGGCCGAGGGCTTTCTCCATGATCGCCAGCGAGCGCTTGTAAAGCGGCTCGGCCTGTGCGTACTGCCCCTGGTTATAGTATAGAAACGCGAGGTTGTTCAGGCTCGTGGCCACATCGGGATGATTGGGGCCGAGCGCCTTCTCCCGGATCGCCAGTGAGAGTTTGTAGAGCGGCTCGGCCTGTGCGTACTGCCCTTGGGTGTCATACAGCAACGCGAGGTTGTTCAGGCTATTGGCCACGTCGGGATGATTGGGGCCGAGCGCCTTCTCCCGGATCGCCAGCGAGCGCTTGTAAAGCGGCTCAGCCTGAGCATACTGCCCTTGGGTTTTGTAAAGCGACGCAAGGTTGTTCAGGCTCGTGGCCACGTGGGGATGATTGGGACCGAGGGCCTTCTCAATGATCGCCAGCGAGCGCTTATAAAGCGGCTCGGCCTGCGCGTACTTTCCTTCGATGTCATACAGCGCCGCGAGGTTGTTCAGGCTCGCCGCTACGGCCGGATGATCGGGGCCGAGGGCCTTCTCCTTTATCGCCAGCGAGCGCTTATAAAGCGGCTCGGCCTGCGCGTACTTTCCTTCGATGTCATACAGCGCCGCGAGGTTGTTCAGGCTCGCCGCTACGGCCGGATGATCGGGGCCGAGGGCCTTCTCCTTTATCGCCAGCGAGCGCTTAAAAAGCGGCTCAGCTTGTGCGTACTGGCCTTGGGTGCGATACAGCTCCGCAAGGTTGTTCAGGCTCGTGGCCACGTCGGGATGATTGGGACCGAGGGCCTTCTCCATGATCGCCAGCGAGCGCTTGTAAAGCGGTTCGGCCTGAGCATACTGACCTTTGGTGACATACAGCAGAGCGAGGTTATTCAGGCTCGTGGCCACGTCGGGATGGTTTTTACCCACGTTTTTCACTGCAACGTCCAACGCTTTTTTCGCAACGACTACGCCACGGTCATATTGCCCTTTTTGAAGAAGCGACAGGACCTCTTGGTTAAGAGTATCCCACTCGATACCGGCACCTTGGGAAAATGCTGGTGTTGCGGACAGTAGAAGCAGCGAAACTGTTCCAATTATACGAATTAGATTCCTCAACGGCAGGGTTCCAGAAAAATTACGAAGAGCCTTTTTCATCATCTTTAATCTCTCCTTTTTTATTAGGCTAATATCGGTATTGGGCTGCTATGTTTGGGAATGGACATTGCGTCTTGATGCAACGACCCGTACCAAAACAAAGAAAAGCACAGCCGCTCCAAAGAATCGGGTTCCGCTCCAACGGCTTTGATAGGCGCGCGAGCGGATTAAATTACCAATTTAAACAATATGCCTGATAATAATTTATATAATTTGCGAATAACACAACGAGATAATTATTATCAAATGAAATTTTCGATAATTTCTGTGATTATCATATTATTGACTTCAGCTTATTATACGTAAGTAAAAGCCAGAGGAATCTTAATTTATGCAATGCACGGCATCAGATGCGTATTAGGACGTAAGTCGCCACCTGATTCCGATTCATTCCGCCACCCCTGACAGGCGAAGAAAAGACGCTGGATAAACCATGTTAAAGTCGCTAAAGCCCTGTGTCAAAAATAGATATATGGGGGGCGGAACGGTTATCTATGCGAACGATACGAGAGATATTACGATTAAAATGGGGAAAAACATTTACCCAATAAAAGGATTGCCGAAAGCTGCAACATTGCCCACATCACCGTCGGAGACTATTTATCCCGCGCTTCTCCCGGCTTCGACATTCGTGCAGATTAATCTCCTAGTGCAATCCTTATTCTTGTTAATTGATATTTCCAGTCAATAGACGCTCTCAGCGCTGAATTGCCCCGTGGCCGCTCTGAAAGGAAATTTATTTTTTATTTTAAATATCCAAATCTCGGATCCGTTGTTCGAAATCAGCGATTAACATCTAAATTCTCTATGGTGAAAACCATTAAATTTTTTTTAAACGCTGTTTCTCTTTTCTATGGTCCGGCAGTTGTCATTTTTTAAATAAATTTTGCGCTTCAAAAGATGACCATAATAAGCGGTTGTTGGGCAGTTTTCGTGGTTTCAGGCCGAGATAATGACCGTGAATGCACAAACCACGTATGATTGTTGTAGATTGCACCCTCAACAATGTTGCCAGTTCTTTGGTTGTTTTATAACCCTCCACTTCTTTTAACATGTCCCCTTGGCGGTAATCAGAGCCTTTGTGTGTTCCCATCTTGTTTTCTTTCATAACAAACCTCCTAACTTGAAGTTCAAATGTTTTTGAGTGATCGATGTAAATGAGGTAAACAATAAGCACCTGTTAAAAAAGCCAAAAAAAAGGACACAAAATAGCTATCATTAAGCTACCTAGCGTCCTCCAGATTCTTGCTTGTCCTGTTATTTAACTTCTATGCATCACCCATGCTTCCCCCCCTGTTTCAACCTGCCTCTGCAAAAAGACTTTTCAAAATCTTACGCGTCAGAAAAGCCAAAAAAAGGACGCAAAGTAGCTATCATTAAGCTACCTAGCGTCCTCCAATTTATTTACTTATATAGAATTAATTAATTTATGTAAAGAAGAATTTTTTATTTTTTTACGTTGATGGCTGAGATGGTATTTCTTGCAGGCACTATAAAATATATAAATGCATGAAAGTGAAATAAATTCATTTTTTTAATGATGAAAACTGAATGACCGCATTTTCTGCGTTACCCTCCACGATCCGATTAAGATGGCGCTCCCACTTCAGCAACGACGTGTGTTTTTCCCTGATATAATCGTGCTTGTCGTAATGCTGGGCCTGTACCCCGGATATACCGTGAGAAAGCAACTGAGCGCGAATGTCCCTGGAGACTCCCATGCCGGCCAGCATGGTTTCACAGGTCCGGCGTAAATCGCGGAGATCGAATTGATTTCCTCCTATTGCCTCGAAAATTTTAGTAACACGCGGACCAGGCATGGAAATATCAATTGGTGTTTTGTTGGTTTTTGAAGGGAAGAGCAGTGGGGTGCCTTTTTCTTTTGCCTGTTTGACAAGCTCCTGAACAATGGATGCCGCCACCGGTCCAAGTGGTAACAAGTGTTCGCGTGGTTGCTTTCTGTTACCTTTGGGATCGAACAACCGAAGGGTTTTTGTGTCCGGGTTCCAATCGTTGACTTCTGCCCGTAATAATTCTGCCATGCGTTGACCACCTGTATACAGGGCTAATTTTAGCGCCATGTCAATAACGTTATCACCCAGGGCCGCCATGTAGCTTTTCAATTCATCTTTGCTTAATGTCCTGTGCCTTGCTCTAACGGGAATTGAAGAAATTGGATCAACCGGATTATTTGCAATATTGAAATTTTTAAATTCAATGGGTATTGCAGTGTCAAACCGTTTCCGCGCACAATTGTATGCAGCATTTATTGTTGACCGTAAGATGCCAGCCGTTCTTTCTTTCCCAGCCTCTCGCGCTTTTTGAATCAAGGAAAAAATTTCATCGGCTGTTACTTTATTTGCCGGTTTTTCGGCAAGGGCGGGGGCAGCTTCAAGGATATGAACCTTAATGACGGACCGCGCCGCTTTCGCTGATTTCCTCTTGTCGCGTGCGTCCAGGTAATCCGTGTAGGTTTTTAGAAGGGCTTTCAGTGTATATATCTGATTGGCTTCAATAGCGGCAACTTTTGCGGCTTTTTCTGCCTTTTGCTGCCGGTCTTGCTCACGCGGGTCAATGCCTTTATCAATTAATATATGAAGACGTCGCGCCTCCTTCCTGGCAGCTTCCAGCGTCCAATCAGACACGCTTCCAATGGTCCAGCGGATTGTTTCCCCGTCTAATTTGCTTTCAAAAATAAAAGACTTCACCCCTGCCATTGTTATTCGGACGGCAAGACGCTTCATATCGTCGTCCCAAAGAAAAAACTGGTTTGACTTGGAAGAAGAAGGAAACTTCAGCCGTCGGATACGTTCATCGGTCAACCTCTCTCTGTTTGTCATAAAACTCCATTGTATAATGAGTAGGGTAAAAATCGGCCCAAATTTACCACTGACTTTTTGTCAGTATTTTCCATGTAGCCACCATGTAGCCAAATTTTTACAATATGATTCAATTCAAGTCAACTATAAATGTGCTGTATAATGAATTATTTAGTAGTAATATCTGAAGAATACAATTGTTTTCAATGGAAGCATATGTATGATTTTATTGATTCGTAATCAGTAGGTCACCAGTTCGATTCTGGTCATCGGCTCCAGAAAAAT
>CAYRVN010000096.1:0-5337 GCA_964427675.1 uncultured Acidaminococcales bacterium | reverse complement strand
AGGATGCTTGTCAATAAGCATCCTTTCTCATGACTAGTTAATTATATTCTTTTTATGCAAACATGTCAATAAAGTTACGCTAATTAGCCACTGCTGCTAATTATAACTTCGAATTTTCTCTCAGAAAAATTTATTAGACATTCTTCAGCATTTCATCTACATATTTCTTTGCTTTTTCCAGCTTTTTCCTGATGTCTGCTGTTTTGGAAGAATCTCTGGCAGTAATTTGTTCGATTCTGGTTTTATAAAGGGCAATATCACGTTCGAATTTACGCAATGCTTCATGCAATTCGCGTCCTTCAGGCAATTCCGCAGGAACAAGATGTGATGTCTCCATGCGCCACTCCGTGCCATCTATAACAACGCTGTCACCATACTGAGGTATTGCGGTCGCCGTTCCTAAGTTGCGTTGTAATTCTTCCGCAAAGGTAAAAGCGGCGTCATGTTCACCGTGCACAACGAAAAAGGCTTTCGGGCGTTTTTCCATGGCTCTGAACCACTCCAGCATTTGATCCTTATCAGCGTGTGCCGAAAAACCTTCCATGTATTGTATTTTGGCTTTGACAACAATTTCTTCGCCCATGATCCTAACGCGTTTTGCGCCATCAATTAAGAGCCGCCCCAGACTTCCTTCCGCCTGAAATCCTGCAAAAAGCACTGTGCTGTCAGCACGCCATAAATTATGTTTCAAATGGTGGAGAACTCTTCCGGCATCAGCCATGCCGCTTGCGGAAATAATTATCATTGGGCTTGGCATAAAATTAAGCGCTCTTGATTCATCAACTGATTGCGTAAAGCGTATTTGCGGCAAAGACAACAGATTACCCTCTTTGTTGTAAATGGTCTGGGCTTCATCGTCATATTCATCTGGATTCATAAGAGTTAGTTGTGTTGCCTTGGTCGCCATAGGGCTGTCAATTACAATCGGTATTTCAGGTATTCTCTTTGCTTCCATTAATTTCTTCAAGTAATATAACATTATTTGCGTACGTCCGACAGCAAATGCCGGTATGATGAGATTGCCTCCGCGCGCTATAGCTTCCACTACAATTTTTCTTAATTCCTCTTCTCTGTCATAGACAGGATGCACGCGATTACCATAAGTTGATTCTGTAATAATAAAGTCCGCCTGCGGCACTCTGCTGGGATCCTTTATTATTGGCTGTCCGGGCTGGCCAACGTCGCCAGAAAATACAATCTTTGTTTCTTTTCCATTCTCAGTAATACAAAATTCAACAAATGCAGATCCTAGAATATGTCCTGCGTTCCTGAATTTAAAACCTATGCCATCATAAAGTTCGATTTTTTCGTTATAAGTATGTGGTTCAAAGTGCTTAAGTGCAGTCTCAGCCTCATCAACTGTATACAATGGCTTTACTTCAGGTTTACCGGCACGCATACCCTTACGGTTAGCTCTTTCTGCCTCAGATTCCTGAATATGTGCACTATCCGGCAGAAGAATTTCACATAATTCTTCTGTTACACGGGTGGAATGAATTCGTCCCTTAAAACCTTGCTTTACTAATTTGGGGAGCAAACCACTGTGGTCGATATGAGCGTGAGTTAAAACGACAGCGTCAATGAGTCTGGGATCAAATGCAAATTCTCTTTCATTAAATGTTTTAATAAGTTTGGAGCCTTGGTACATACCACAGTCAATTAAAATTCTTTTGTAATTAGCTTCAAGCAGGTAACAAGAGCCTGTTACCATTCTGGCGGCTCCCAAGAACGTTATTTTCATTTTCGAATTCCTCCCTACATGCTCATTAAACTAAATATATGTAGAGTATTCAACAACGACAAAGCATTTCCCTGCAAAGTAAATCACTTAATTCTAATCAGAGCAGCAAATCCTGGCCATAAAAAAAGAAAAGCCATGATATTTTTATCATGGCAAAAGCTATTATTCTCCTAATACCCTGACCTCAGGCTCCAAATGCACACCTGCATATTCATACACTCGTTTTTGTACATCGCTGATGAGATTCAAAACATCAGCAGCAGTGGCACTACCGATATTAACAACAAAACCGGCATGCTTGGTAGAAACTTGCGCTCCTCCTACAGTATAACCCTTGAGTCCTGCTTCCTCTATCAAAGTCCCTGCAAAATGGCCGGGCGGACGTCTGAACATACTTCCTGCGTTAGGTATATCAAGCGGCTGCTTAGTAGTTCTTCTGTTTGTAAAATCTGCCATTTTGGCACGTATTTCCTCAATGTTACCTTTGGCAAGCTGCATTTCAACACTGATAACAATTGCGTCGTTATCTTGTATTGAACTATGTCTATAACAAAAAACTAACTCTTCTTTGCTTAAGTCCTTTATTTCACCATCAACCGTCAGCACAGTTACCTTGGTTACCACTTTTGACATCTCACCGTCGTAGGCACCAGCATTCATAAAAACAGCACCACCTAAACTGCCGGGAATGCCAACAGCAAACTCAAGTCCTGTAAGCGAGCAAGACGCAGCTTTATTAGCAATAGCCGCCAAGGAAACTCCCGCTTCTGCGATGATTTTATCGTCCTGGCATACAACGTTCTTAATTGTATTGCCCAGCTTCACAACTAAGCCACGAATCCCTCTGTCTTTCACCAGAAGATTAGAGCCATTACCGATGACCGTCAATGGTATTCTTTCCACTCTCGCCTTAGCAACTACTTCTTCCAACTGCTGAACATCAGCCGGCAAAACCAATAAATCAGCAGGACCACCTATCCGAAATGAAGTATGGGCCTGCATCGGTTCATTTTCCCGGAAATTATCGGGCATTTTTTCTTTTAACCAAGCTTTGAATTCGTTAAGCGTCATACTACTCCCCGGCCACTTCCTTGACCACTTCGCCGATAGTCTTAGAAATGTCATTAATCATGAGTTGAAAACGAATATACGCTTGCACATAGTCGTTCGCTACGCTGTTTAAAGTAAGTAATTCATATAGTTTTTGTACTTTTTCCATTTTTTCCTTATCAGGGCTTTTACCGGAAAACTGCTCTATTTCCAATTCTTGTTTCTGTTTCATAAAATCTTTAACCATAGCTTCTGCCGAAGAATCTGCTGACAGTCTCTTTTTTGCTTCTGAGAGTCTTTTGTATTCCTGACTTTCACGCATTGCTTTGCCTAATTCATTTGCTGCATCATATACGTTCATTGTTTAATCACCTCAAAGAATTATTTCCATCACGGCTCATTTTAGCATATTTCTGCTGCTTTATAAAGAGTCTGCCTTTCAATGCAAAGCACTAAAAGGAATATCCAATAATTGGTAAGACTCTTTGCTGTCAAAATCAAAATGCCACCATTCCATATCAGAGCAGTTAAAGCCTTCGATTGACATCATCTGCTGCAAAAGATCGCGTTCCCATCTTTCCAGTGATGTTCCCCCGACAAAAGCACCATACTGCCTCGGTGAAGGTTCATCAAAATCACTGATCATTTGTATAGCTTCGCCTGTTTTAAGATTATAAAGACTCACGTCCACTGCATTGCCTGTATTATGCGGCGAACCTTTTTCCGGTGCAGGCAATAATGATTTTTGCTCCTTTGGCAACGCTTCATATGCTAATTTTGATACTTTCCAAGGCCTGTAAGCATCCCATATAACCAAGCCAAAACCATAATCAGACAACCTTTTAGCAACACGCTCAAGAGCCTCGGCTGCATTTCTATTTAAATATGCCTTTGAATCTTCATAAAGAGGGGCAGAAAAGCAATTGTTAGCTGTGGCATAGCGTAAGTCAAACTTCAAACCGGGAATTGCTGTCAGACTAACTAATTCAGCAACATTAGGTGCAGTTTGTACAGGCATAATTGCATTTTGAACATCTTGCCGCAATGCGTCCAGTGATTTTGTCGATTTGATTTTAAAATAATCGCCTTTCTCTGGTCCAAAAAATACCCTGGTATAGCGATTACCGCCTATAATGCAGCTAATGCCATGACCATCCTTATCTCGCTCAAACTTGACACTGGCTTCCGTGTGCGTCAAAGACCCCGTTTCAGAAATTTGGTAAGCATCATAGTGGTCTTTAACCAGCGTAAAAACATTGCTTTTTTGATAATCTTTATCGTCAGGCAGATATCTGTAAACAACATTTAATATGCCATTCTGTTCTCGCACCAGAAATTGTTCGCCATTGCCGGCATAAAGGCCAAGCAAATACTTTTCATCAAGCTGACAATCTTTAGGCTGTACTCCATTGGCAACGGCCAGAGAAGGCATCTGAAATAATAAAGCACACATTAAACTTAAAAATAACCTAAATATCAATAATTACGCCTCCTAAATTCAACTGGAAGAAGCCCACCCCATACTATATCACGATATTTGTCGGGATAAGTATCACCTTCTGTGTTAAAGAAAAGCATAACAGAATCCTTGTTTAACTTCAGATCAGTCTTAAGATTATGATATTTATCTAATAGGCCTATAACGCCGCCGCCGATAGCGCCTGACTCACCAGCTGTTATTTTTTCATCAGCACCCAATGGATTACCCCAAAGCCTCATTCCAAGGGCTGCAACTTCGTCTCTGCAGCTCAGGGAAAATTTGGAATGATTCTTTATGATCTCCCAGGCCAGCGGATTTATCTCACCACAGGCAAGGCCGGCCATAATTGTATCAAGCTCGCCGCTAACAGAAACCATCTTTCCCTGTTCAAAAGAGCGGAAGATACAGTTCGCAGCTGCAGCTTCCATAATTGTAAAAACAGGCTCCTCGCTATAACCGTAAGAAGCAACAACTGCCTGTGCCGCACCGGCCATAGATCCAACACCGGCTTGGGCAAAAACATGCGTAGGCGGTTCCGGCATTGATTCCAAAGCCTCTCCGACCATTGTTGTATATCCCTGCATTATCCAAAGAGGTATTTCTTCATAACCCGGCCAGGCAGTATCCTGCACAACCGTCCAGCCGTTACGTGCGGCATCAGTAACAAGCATTCGTACCGTGTCATCATAATTGCCTTCAGTAATCCTTACAGCCGCGCCTTCTTTTGCTATGGCCTCCAGTCTTGCCTGTGCTGAGCCCTTCGGCATATACACAACAGATGGAAAACCAAGAATTCTCGACATCCACGCTATCCCACGCCCATGATTGCCATCGGTTGCCGTTGCAAAAGTTACACGCCCCAGTCTTTCTCTTATTTCATCGGAAGCGAGATAATCAAAGCTGATATCTTCTACGCGTTTGCCAAGACGCTTTGCCAAATAACAAGCTATTGCGTAGGAACCGCCTAAAGCCTTGAAAGCTTTTAAGCCGAACCGTTTTGATTCGTCTTTTACAAAAATACGTTTAACGCCCAACCAAGCTGCCAGTTCCTTCAGTTCAACCAATG
>CAYRVN010000095.1:3625-5344 GCA_964427675.1 uncultured Acidaminococcales bacterium | reverse complement strand
CCGTCTGTTTGTGGACCATGTTCATTCAAGAAAATATCCATATCTTCAATAAACAAAGAGATAGGAATTTTCTCGTCAGTATCATTACCAGCAAAATCAATTCCTACAAATGATACAAATTTTATCTCTGGATGAAGCTCCAATAAAGAAACTAAGTCTTCTTTATTATGTTGGGCAGGCGGAATCACGTAAAGCAAATCTGATTTTTTCATTTAATTTCCTCCTCAATCTAATATGACTATTTTGGGGTTATAAAAAAACGAAGGGAACCTTTCCATCATATGCATAGGCGCAACAAAAGAAAGGTCCCCTTTGACCTAGCATAATTATACCCAAAGGCGACAAAATTGTCCAGCCCCTTTACATAAAATAGTTGCCGCTATCTTTATCATCCTTTCCTATTCGTAACCAGCTATGCATTAGCCTGGTCTCAATTATAATTTGTTTTGTCATAACTTAATTGTAAAGAGGTTCATAATAAAAATCAACTATGTTATCTGAAAATTTTGATTTATTTTTTTGATGATTCTGCTGAAATAGCAACTACTTGCAGATATTGCTGATGTTGCCCACCAATTATTATAGTTATATCTTCAATAAAAATAATTTGTTCTCTGATAATAAGGAATGATATAATACTTTTTGAAATAAAGAAAAAGGGATGATTATGTGAAGCGAAAAATTAGTCTGATTATTTTAATCATATTAGTATTAATAAGTATAGGTTACAGACCAAATGCTGAAGAACTTGAAGAACAAGCACAAAAAGCGGAACAGGAAGCCATGAGTAATAAAATCAATATAATGATGCAACTTTTGAAATAGTCGCCAAAACCCTCGGATAGCATCCGAGGGTTTATTATTTGCAGATATAATGGTAAATACAACTCTTCGTAAACAATCAGAAGAATTATAAAAAACCCGCATTCGATTAATCGAATGCGGGTTTGCTTTCAGTGGTAGCCCCAAGGGGAATTGAACCCCTGACTCCGCCTTGAGAGGGCAGCGTCTTAACCACTTGACCATGGGGCCGTTTGGCTCCGGGACTAGGGCTCGAACCCAGACAAGATGATCCAGAATCACCTGTGCTACCATTACACCATCCCGGAAAGTACAGGACTTATTATACATAATTTCATTGGGAAAAACAAGCCCCTATAATGAATTAATAAATATAATCGCATCTTTTATGCGTTTAATAGTCTTTTCCTTGCCTAAGAGCAACATAACATCAAAAAGTCCAGGGCTTACAGTACGACCAGTCAGAGCTAATCGGGTAGGATGAATAACCTTACCCAAAGCGAGTCCTGTTCTTTTGGCAATATCATTGTAAAGCTTTTCTGTATTCTCCAGTGAAAAATCATCGAGAGCTTCCAAACCATTTAGGCATTCGCTCAGTATTTCAACTGCCTCAGGTTTAAAATGTTTAGCAATACCCTTCTCATCATATTCAGTCAAATCTTTGAAGAAATACGTGCTGGCATCGACTACCTCTTGCAGAGTTTTCACGCGAACTCGTACAACGTCAATTAATTTTTCAAAATATGCAGCATTTGTCTCGAGCCACTTTTCATCTACTAAACCAGCCTTAATAAAGAATGGTGTTACTTCAGGCATTATATCCTGCAGTGGCAGTGTAGACAAATATTGCCCATTCAGCCAGGTAAGCTTCTTAGTGTCATAAACCGCGGCTTTTTTAGACATTTTTTCAAATTTAAA
>CAYRVN010000095.1:0-3525 GCA_964427675.1 uncultured Acidaminococcales bacterium | reverse complement strand
CGCAAAACATGACTGATTTTCATCATATGGTCATCTATTACAACAGCAAAATTATATGTAGGCATTCCATTGCTTTTCATGATTACAAAGTCATCAAGCTGAGTAAGATCAAAACTAACATCGCCATGAATCATATCACGAACGATAACTTCACCTTCTTTAGGAATTTTAATCCTCACAGAATAGCTTTCACCGGCCTCAATTCGTTTCTTGACCTCTTCAGGCGATAAATCGCGACAAGTTCGAGCATAGCGGAATGGTTGTTTTGCTTCCCTTTGTTTTTTCCTTTCAGCTTCCAGATCTTCAGGCGTACAGAAACAGCAATAAGCTTTCCCTTCGGCTAAAAGGCGCTCTGCCTCACGCTGATACAATTCCTTACGTTCTGATTGGAAATAAGGGCCGTAACTTCCTCCGACTTCTGGGCCTTCGTCCCAATTTATGCCCAGCCATTTCAAACTGGTAAGAATCTGACTTACAGAGTCTTCTTTTAACCTATCGGTATCAGTGTCCTCTATTCTCAGAATCAATTTCCCGCCATTACTTTTGGCGTACAACCAATTAAACAAAGCTGTCCTGGCTCCACCAATGTGCAAATAACCTGTGGGGCTCGGGGCAAATCTGACACGAACTTCTTCCATGCTTTTCCCTCGCTTTGATTGAATAATTCCGTTTAATTATAGCACTTTTGTTTAAAAATAGTCATCGTTTCCTTATTTTGCCAAGCGTTTCACAGCAGCTGCCAACACCTCTATGCCAGCAGAAATATCTTGCAGAGTTGCATATTCAGCTGGATTATGACTTATTCCCTCCCTGCAGGGAATGAAAATCATGCTTGTTGGAACCAATTTTGCCATATGCATAGCATCATGGCCTGCTCCGCTGTTCATAACACGATATGTAAAATCCTTCTCTTGGCAAATCTCTTCAAACATTTCAGCCAGCTCTTCTGACAAAGGAACAGGATCATCAGAAGTCAGCATATCAACTGTTATCCTGACACTATCTTCTTCGGCTACAATACTTACAGATTCATTGATACTTTCCATTGCATTTTGAATGCTTTCATTGTCTACCCCTCGTAAGTCGACCCACAAAGTAACTTTGCCTGGAATAACATTGATGGATCCTGGTTCTGTTTCGACAATTCCAACTGTCCCAACGGTTCCATTTTCAGACTCTTCAGCCGCAGCTTCCTGGACTGCTAAAATTAATTTGGCAGCCGCAACAAGCGCATCTCGTCTAAAACCCATAGGCGTTGCTCCCGAATGGTCTGCAATACCTTCAACAATAATTTTAAAACGCGTAGGAGCCGCAATATTCTTAACAATGCCAATCTGCTCACCCGTCTCGTCAAGCACTTTTCCCTGTTCGATATGCAGTTCAAGGAAACACTTAAAACAACCCTCATGTTTGACTGCTTTAGCATATTCATCAGGATCATAGCCATTTTCTTTCAGACATTCTTCAAAAGTAGCCTCATTCTTCTTGGCTGCTGAAGAAAACTTTTTGGGAGAACCTACGCCAGCCATAATTTTACTCCCAATAGTCGCAAAACCAAATCTGGTTGATTCCTCCGCCCTAAAAATTATGACCTCAATTGGATGTTCAAGTTCCTCATTCTCCAACATATATAAAACTTCAAGAGCGCCAACAACGCCTAAAACGCCATCGTAAGCGCCACCTTGCGCAACTGTATCAAGGTGGGAGCCCATGGCGACAGGTGTCAAAGCGCTGTTTTTGCCTTCTCTGCGCAGAAAAGTATTACCAATAGCATCTTGAGTGACCGTAAGTTTTAAATCAGCAATCTGCTCCAAAAGCCATTTTTGTGCAGCAAAATCTTCTTTAGAATATGCAAGCCTGGTAATTCCCTTTTCTGACTTACCAAAACTCGCTATTCCTTCAATTAATCTATTTACTCTTTCTTGATTTACCTCTTTCATTTTTGCCACCTACCTTTTTAGTTTTTGTAGTAGCCTTTGCCTTAGCCCATCCCTTACCAGGTTTTACTGTCTTCTTCGCACTTTTGCCTTTTTCGGCCGATTTGTCTTTGTTCACTTTAAGTACAGGCTTCTTAGTGACTCTCCTGGCAACAGTTTCACCAGCTAAATTCTGTCTTTCCATCTGTATGTTAAGTTTTTCTTCAATTTGCTTCAACCAGCGTATTTCATCAGCAGTATACAAAGTCACCGCCATGCCTTCTCTGCCAGCCCGGCCGGTCCTTCCTATACGATGAACATACCAGTCTACATCGTGAGGAATATCATAGTTTATGACATGAGTAACACCCTCAATATCCAAACCACGTGCTGCTAAATCAGTAGCAACCAATAGCTGCAGTTTAGCATCGCGGAAAGCTTTCATAACAGTCTTTCTCTTAGCCTGAGACATTTCGCCATGCAAAACATCAACATTGTACTGTTTCGTTGCCAGCCATTCTTCCAGCTCAATGGCACGTTCTTTACTAAAACAAAAAATAATCATCAAATACGGATTATATCTTTGTATTAGCGTTTCCAAGGCCTTTTGCTTGTATTCTTCTGTAGTTTTTATACAAATTTGTTTGATACCAGCGACCGTAGCTTGTTCAGGATTGATGTCAATTAAAGCGCAATTCCTGGTAATCTTCTTGCCTAGTTTTCGCACTTCTTCCGACAAGGTTGCCGAACAAAGCACCGTTTGTCTTTCTTTGTTAGTCATGGCAATCAATTCTGCCGCTTCATCAATAAATCCTTGTTCCAGCATTTCATCAACTTCATCAAGAACCAGATAGTTAACACCGCCCAAACTGGTGTTACCGCGGCGAATATGATCAAGCAGGCGGCCAGGTGTTCCGACCAGAATATGAGTTATGTTCTGCATTTTGTGTTTTTGTTGTTCCAAATCACGGCCACCGCAAACTGCCAGTACTTTTACGCCAGTATCTCCAACCAACTTTTTGGCTTCTACAGAAATTTGCATTGCCAATTCTCGTGTTGGAGCAATTATCAAAGCCTGAACATATTTCTTTTCAGGATCGATTTTTTCCATTAAAGGAACCAGAAATGCCAAAGTTTTACCAGTTCCTGTCTGAGCTCTGGCGATGACATCCTTCCCTGCAAAAATTGCGGGGATTACCTGTTCCTGTACAGGCATCGGTTTAGTAATTCCTGCTTTTTTTAGAAGGTCAACCGTCCTGGCACATACCTTAAGACCAGCGAAACCATTTGTCATTACAATCCCTCTTTTCAATAAAAATGTGTTATACGCAAAAGAGCGCCCCAAGCCGGGCGCTCTTTTAAGAAAATTTAAGAATATACTGGTGCCGAGGACCGGAATCGAACCGGTACGGAGATCACTCTCCGAGGGATTTTAAGTCCCTTGCGTCTGCCAGTTCCGCCACCCCGGCATGAAGTGGAGGCGACACCCAGAATCGAACTGGGGATAAAGGTTTTGCAGACCTCTGCCTTACCGCTTGGCTATGTCGCCATAAAATGGAGCGGAAAACGAGATTCGAACTCGCGACCCCCGCCTTGGCAAGGCGGTGCT
>CAYRVN010000094.1:1667-5469 GCA_964427675.1 uncultured Acidaminococcales bacterium | reverse complement strand
ATGGGATTTGTGGTGCATAAGGGTTTTAGGTGGGGAGATGTGGGCTAAAATAACCCATCTTGATTTCCTCGCATTATAGAGTTAAACACAGTCTGCAAGAACCTATGTTCTTGCAGACCGTATTTGCAAATTGCCCATGCTTTAAAAACCCCGTTAAACCAATATGATGATAGTCTCCTTCAGGCAGAGAAAAAATCACACTGGAATTTCACAATCATTAAAGATATGGGTTAATCTTAGGTATCAGCTCCTGAAACGTACGGCCAGATGCATTTTCTCCAATAGCATGCATTTTCCATTCGTCATTGTGCCGATAGACCTTGGCCATGATCATTGCTGTATGTGTCCCGCCACATGAGAGGTTATAGCGCGCTATCTCCTTATTCGAGCGTTGGTCAAACATACGACAAAACGCATTGTCTATCTGATCAAATGATTGCCCTGTAAAACTGTTAACAGTGAATACCAATGTTTTTACAGATGCCGGTATCTTGTCAAGATTGACAATGATTTGTTCATCGTCACCTTCTCCTGCGCCAGTGAGGTTATCACCAGTATGTCGAATACTTCCATCTTTACTTTCCAGCTGTCGAAACCATACGGCATCGGCAGCTTGCCCCTGGCTGTCAAACAAAATGCATGAAGCATCCAGATCTATTTCAGGGGCACTCATAAACACGCCCAACAGACCACCGGGCTTTTTCGCATCCCAGCCCAGTCCCATGACGACAGCTGTAAGTTTGCCGCCTGCTTCCTTTTCGAGAGTAATCTTTTGCCCTTTAGATAAATTAACTCCCACAATCAGTCTCCTATTATTGAAAGGCAATCTGCTCAGACTGCCATAAAAAAGGTCTGGATTTTATGATTAGGCTTGCATCAATTTAAGCGAAGCTATTTTGTCTGCAAGGTCTGAAGGCATACTCTTGGCCTTGGTCGAAATGTTCTCGAAAAGTGCTTTCTCAGCAGTATCAAGCTTGCCATCACCAGAGATCTTAGCCACCAACCAAGCTGCTTCCTGTTCATCTATGATGCCGGGCGAGGTTTCATCTTCAAGCACATGCTTGGAAATTGCTTCAACAAACAGTTTCTGCCAGCTTGCATGATTCTTTTTTCCGCTGACAGCATCGTTTAATGCAAAGAGAAAATCAGCTTCTTTGCGGCTAACGCCAGAACCATCAGCCCCACCTTCGCCATAAATGGCGGCTTTAATTGCATTGACTTCATTTTCATCTATTACACCATCTTCAAGGACTGAGCTCTTTAATGTTTCAAGAACAAAAGTATGGAACGAAGGCGGTGCTTCCTTTGCCCGCTCACAAATGGCAACGAGAAGGCTCAATTCAATGTCATCAACTTTGCCGTCCTTTTGAATCTTAGATATGAGCCAAGTTGCTTCCATTTCATCGAGCACATCAGGTGAAGTCTCGTCCTCAAGAAGGTGATTGCAAATTGCATCGCAGAAAAAGGTACGCCAGGAGGCATGATTCTGCTTTCCGCTTAGTTCATCGTTAAGCTCAAAAAGGAAATCAGCT
This sequence comes from uncultured Acidaminococcales bacterium, assembly GCA_964427675.1. Taxonomy (GTDB): domain Bacteria; phylum Bacillota; class Negativicutes; order Acidaminococcales; family Acidaminococcaceae; genus RZYP01. Next base: position 3,937 of record CAYRVN010000094.1, on the reverse strand, counting down.
TCTTTGCGGTCAACCTTTGCGCCGCCAGAGCCTCCCTGACCAAAAACGACAGTAATCAGCATGCTTACCTCGGCCTCATCTATGATTCCATCATCAAGAATTGAGGCTTTTAAAGTGGCCAGAACGTAATCCTGGAAAGATCCAGGTGTCTTCTTGGCTTTCTTGGCGATATTAACTAAGAGATCGCGCTCAACAGCATCAACTTTACCATCATTATCAATTTTGCCCTTGAGATAGTTCCACTCAGCTTCGTCAAGTTCCCCCGGACTTGTTTCATCGGCTAAAACATGCTGTGTCATGGCCTGAATAAATAGGCTCCTCCACGCCGGGTCATTTGCTTTCCCTGCAACCGCATCATTCACCCTGAAAAGAAAATCTGCTTCTTCGCGGTCAATTTTGCCATCTGCAAACAATCGTTCGCGTAAGGCTCCGGCTTTATGGGCATCAACAGCGCCAACAGCAATAATTTCCCTCTCTATGTCTGCAAAGGGAAGGTCTAGAAAACTTGTCATGTAGCACCTCTTATATATAATTTGGAAGAGTATCTACTCTTGCCAGAGTTCAGTCTAGCATAAGCAAAACAACCAATCAAAATATATTTTCCGGGTAACTCTCTATGAAAAAGTTCTATTTATATTCATGCTGATTGGCACGATATTTTGCCAAGAAATATTATGCATTATTTTACTGCTAATCATGCTTTGAAACAAGTATTTTATATAATGCTAATGTCAAGCTGATAACCCAGGTGTTCACCTATGTTTTCAAGCAATTTTTTCTTTTTTTCTGTTGAAGTGTAAGTGAAAATGAAAAAATCATCACATTTTGGCTGTTGCGCAGCATATCGTTTATTCTTTGATGGAAAATCTGCGACCAGAGGCTCCCCACAAAGAATTATGCCTAATCGTTTAACCTTTTGAATGCCCATATGATGTAAAGCTTTTACAAAAGTGTCACGCGCAAGATCTTCCTTTATAACTAGGCCATTTGCGAACTCAACTTGCAAATTAGTTTTTTTGTTTTTGGTATAACCTTTTTTGCTTTTCAAATCAGAAACAACCTCGCTTGTTTCGATAGAAATTTCACTCTCTTGAATATCTGGCTGTGAAATTTTATTTACCGAATCTTGAATCTTGTTAAAGTTTAAATGTTTTTCCAACACCTTTATGATATCAGATATCAAAGGTTCATTTAAAAAAGGCATTGCCAGGTTATTGCTGTTTTGTTTAGACACCCTGCTCTCTCTTTTTTACAATTTTTACTCTACTAGCCCTTTTACCAAATAAAACCGCTATATCTATACCCAAGGCCAAACAAAACTCCACTATTGTGGGGATAGATAGGATATTATCCTGAGTTAGCAACACTGAAACATTACTGCTACTTTTTTTCATTTTTTCAGCCAACTGCTCATGCGTTAATGATAATTCTTCCATTCTGTTGATTATTGTATTTTTGATCTCAAAGTTAATTTGATTGGCTATTTTAAGAGCCTTAGAATCATTTTTTCTTGGCATATAATTTTCTCCTTTTACCCGAAACTTTTGGGAATCATAAGCTTAAAAGTATAAATCAGACATTTAGAAAGACCCTGGTCGGCAAAATTTTGACAAAAAGCCCCCTTTGAGAAAAAGATATTGATTTTTTCGGAGTGTTTTTTTATCTCCAATCTCATAATATTAAAAACTTTAAACCGTGTCAAGCCTTTGTTTGTCGTAGTTCTAGAACTATTAATGGTTTTTAATACTACTAAAAAATTATGCACAGTACTAGTAAAAATAGTTTTAGTACGAAACCAAAATCATATTTTACAAGGACACTCTAGCTTGATATAATTTAGAGTGTTCTTGTAAAAAAAGAGGCAATTATGGACTATCACAAAGCAATAACAAATATGCTTGAACAACAAAGCGGCATCGTAACAACCGCTCAAGTTAGTGCTGCCAACATACCCCGGCAGTATTTAAGTAAAATGGTCAAAGAGAACCTTTTGCGCAGGGTTGACCGTGGAGTTTATGCTGTGCCGGAAGCCTGGGAAGATGAAATGTTTCTGCTGCAATATAAATACAGCAAAGGAATCTTCTCGCACGAAACCGCGCTTTACATCCATGGATTTACCGACAGAACCCCGATAAGCTTTGTAATGACCTTTCCGTATGGTTATCACACAAAATCTATTGCCAGTAAAAGTATCAGAATGAAAAAGGCAATTAAAAGCATTTATGAGCTTGGAATCGTTGAAGAGAAAACAACATTTGGCAACAAAATAC
>CAYRVN010000094.1:0-1657 GCA_964427675.1 uncultured Acidaminococcales bacterium | reverse complement strand
TTCAGATCGTAAACCAGGCGATGAAAAAATATGCTGCGTTCAAGGGAAAAAACATTTCCCGATTACTTCAATATGCTGAACAATTACGAGTAAAGCCTAAAATACTCGCTTACATGGAGATACTTCTGTGAAAACAAAGAACCCGATGCAGTTAAAAGCTATTATCAAAAAGAAAACTGCTGAAAAACAAATACCAGAGCAACTGGTTTTGCAGAATTACATGCTTGAGCGTCTTCTGGAGCGAATAACTTTAACAAAATACAGAAACAATTTCGTTCTAAAAGGCGGGTTCTTGATTGGCGCAATCGTTGGGCTGGACACAAGAACGACAATGGATCTTGATGCAACTATTAAAGGCCTTGAATTAACGCATAAAAGCATAAGACGCGTTTTTGAAGAAGTTTGCCAGGTCAGATTAGATGATGATGTGACATTTGAAATCAGCGGCATCGAGGATATAAGAGAATCAGATAATTACCCCGGCATCCGTGTGGGTTTGAAGGCTAATTATCAGCCAATCAGTGTACCGCTTTTCGTGGATGTGACAACCGGCGATAAAATCACACCTGAAGCAATTGATTACAAGCTTAATCTTATGTTCGATGAGCGAAGCATACAAGTATTAGCCTATAATCTTGAAACTTTGCTGGCAGAAAAGATTGAGACGGTGATCAGCCGCAATATTGCTAACACCAGGCCAAGAGACTTCTATGACATTTACATACTGCATCAATTGCATGCAAAGAGCTTCAAACCCAACATTTTCAAAAAGGCAATAGAAGAAACAGCAACAAAACGCGGAAGTTTGGCGGCAATAAGAGATTATGAAAAAGCTATGCAAAATATTGCAGCCAATGAAAGAATGCATGGATTCTGGGAAAAATACCAGAAAGATTACGCTTATGCTGCGAATATCCGTTTCAATGATATTTGCAAACTAATTATTGATATTCTTAATGGGCTTGGCTTCTAGGAGGCCCTTGGGGGCCGGTGGGAGGGATTGCGCCATTGAATACAGTTTCTTTAAAACCGTTTGGCACACGGCCACAATGTCCAGATGACGCGGCGACCTTACATTGAGGGGCACCAGGCCAATGTAATGAGAATAAATGATAAGTGTAGAGACCTAGCCGGGTCAGCTGGGCATTGCAGCGACCTGCGGAAGCCCGAAGGGCTTTCCGTGAGGTGGTAGGTGTGGAGGCGGCGAAGCTGCCGGAGCCCTGGCACCTCGACAGGACGCAGGCCGTGTGCCTTTTTAGGGCGGTAGCCGCGTTAGCGGCGTGCGGCTCATCATTACCCCTGGCAAGTTTGCATAACGTTTTGTTATGTAAAGCCGGACCTGCCGGGCTCCCGGCAGGCAGAGGCCGGAGAGCCGCAATGTAAAGGGCCAGGTTTGATAAACGCGTTTATCAGACAGTGAGCAAAGCAATTATCGTGACGGCACGAGGCCGGCGCGATAATTGCGCGAACGGCTTGCCCGGTGCCCGTTTTTGGTTCGGCAAAAACGGGCATTACATTGCGGCTCGGAGCTAGTCGAGGCAATAATGAGCTGTGTTCAGCTGGCAAAGCCGGCTGAACAACCGCCCGGATTTGTTATCAACTTTGGCGCAGCCCTGGGTGGGCGGGGGAACTAAAAGGGGCTAAGAGCGCCGGCTGC
>CAYRVN010000093.1:0-5566 GCA_964427675.1 uncultured Acidaminococcales bacterium | reverse complement strand
AATACAATCCGCTTTATTCTTGGCAACACCAATGATTTCGATTATGCTGCCAATAAAGTAAGCTACGCAGAAATGGAAGAGCTTGACCGTTGGGCTCTGATGCATATGCAGCTTTTGAAACAAAAAGTTACTGCTGCTTATGATAGCTACGATTTCCATGTTCTTTATCATGCTATTCATAATTTCTGCACTGTTGAGATGAGTGCTTTCTATCTTGATATTATCAAGGATCGTCTTTACGCATCCAAAGCTGATGATAAGGCTCGCCGCAGTGCACAGACAGCCATGTATGAAATTATGATGGATCTGGTTGTTATGTTGTCACCTGTACTGAGCTTTACCATGGAAGAAGTATGGCAATTCATGAAAAAACCTGCTAATATGCCTGAAAGCGTCCAAATGATGCCTTGGCCTGAAGTCCGGAAAGAATATCTAAACGAAGAACTGGAAACCAAGTGGGAGAACTTCTTCGAATTACGCAGTGAGGTAACCAAAGTGCTTGAAGGCGCACGCCGTGCTAAAACAATTGGACATTCTCTTGATGCCAAAGTTGAACTTCATGCTACAGGTGAGGCTTTGACAATGCTGAAAGAAGTAGAAAATGAATTGCCTACTTTGTTTATCGTGTCTAAGGTTGAGCTTTTTGATACTTTAGAAGGCGGCACGGAAGTTACAGGACGTGAAGACCTGAAAGTGACCGTCAAAGCAGCTGAAGGACAAAAATGCGAACGTTGCTGGATTTACAGTGATACCGTAGGTGAAGACAGCGAGCACAGCACACTGTGCACCCGTTGCCGTGCAGCTCTTAAATAATCTATTAAAAAGGAAGACCTTATTGGTCTTCCTTTTTGCAATATCGACATTGTTTATTTATACTGCTATAATGAAGAAGTCAACAGAATCACAGGGGGACTTTGTATGGGGATTTTAATGCATTATATTGGCATGGCAATCTCGCTATTTTTTGCTTATCAGGTTTATAAGGATGCAAAAGCGCGAGGTAATAAGGGCGCAATCTTCTGGGCTATTGGAACATTTCTGGCCTGGATAGTTATACTTCCTATCTATTGGTTCAAACATATGAGAGATTAGAGAAGAAAATGCAAAACTCTGCAAACCATATTTTATGGGTTGCAGAGTTTTTTGTTTAATCATCAAAATTCTTCCAAGCGTTATCAATGATGGCTTTTTCACTTTTCTTTTTTTTCTTTTCGATATTGAAAAAGTTGTTGTCTCTGTGGTCTGTCGAATAGTCAGCATAATCTATTTCACGATCATATTGTTCATAGCTGCGGTTGTAATCTCCATGCCCATCATCACAAATATAAAAAATATTTTGTTTCGGCTCACAAAAAAATTGTTCTAACATGATTTCCTCCTGTGCAATAATGCTTATAAATAATTCTATCACGAAATATTACCCGGGAAAAGTCGCAATAATTTTAGTTTGGATAATGTTCAAATACTGAAGAAATAGAGATATTTAATTTAATAGAATTATGTGGTATGATTTAGAAAGAAATATTAGAATAATCAGATTATTAATCTGAGACTTCTTGGATTTTAATCTGCATATCCTGCTCTGCGTAATTTAGACGCCTGGAAATGGGGGAGTTTTTTGTGAAGGAGCAAGAAGTTGTCGAAAAGAGAGAAAACAAAGGCTATGTAGTAATAACAGGCTGTGATACTGGAATTGGCTACAACCTTGCAATTAATATGTTGGATAAAGGGTACTCTTTGATCATTTCCTATTTGGAAAACAATCCCTTCTCTACAAATGATGATGTTCACGCAAAAAGGCTGGATCTACGCAAACAGGAAGACGTCGATGGTTTTTGTGCGTACGTGCAAAATATTTGTCAGGAACAAGATACAAAATTAAGTGGTATTGTTATGAACGCTGGAGTAGCATTAGGCGGTCCTGTTGAGAATATACCAATGAACATTTACAGGGAATGTTTTGAAATTAATTATTTTGGGTTGGTTACCATAACGAAAGCACTTATCACAGCATTAATCAGAAGTAAAGGACGAATAATGGTAATTGGCTCAATGACTGGCAGAATTGCGTTACCTTTTCTTTCACCATATGTTTCAACAAAATTTGCTTTAGAAGGTTTTTGCGATTCACTAAGGCGGGAAATGAACCCATTTGGCATCAAAACAATCTTAATCGAGCCGGCTGCCGTCGCTACACCTATCTGGAACAAAGCGAAACGTCAGGATATTTCTTTTGCCGATAAAAAGTATATGAAAAGTCTATATTTGTTCAGAGATAATTTCATTGAGGACGGCAACAAAGGACTTAGCGCAGAGGTGGCGGCGGCAAAGATCTCGGAAATTTTCAGTAAGAAGTGTCCGCGCTCAAGATATGTAATAGCTAAAAATAGTTTTGTGTCCAAACTCATGCTATTGTTACCTTCTTGGTTGGTTGACTTCGCAGTAAAAAAATGTTTCAGATGGATTATGGCAGCAGCCAGAAATAGCTGCACGGGGAATAGGGGAAAAACAGTGGAAAAAGTCGCTGCAGTAAAATGCTCTACTTATGAACCGGAAAAGGTATATGAAGCAATCAAAGAGGCTTTAAGGAGACTCGACTTCGTTGTGCCTGAAGATAAAACGGTTTTGCTGAAACCGAATATTTTGTCTCAAAACAAACCGGCACAACACACACTTACTCATTATAGTGTGGTGGCGGCTTTATGCAGGATTTTGCGGGAAAGAAATTGCCGAATACTAATTGGCGAGTCCATCTCATTTTATGAAAACGGTCTTACAAGGAAGGCATTTGAAACATCTAATATTAAAAGTGTCGCTGATAAATATGGAGCTCAATTGATTGCTTTCGAGGAGGAAAAACTTGTTAAAATCAAACCAGCGGCAGTGCGCTTCGGCGAACTTTATATTCCCGAAGTTCTGCTAAAAGCAGATGTTATCATAAATGTTTGCAAACTTAAGACTCATGGTACAATGCGTCTTTCCGGTGCAATTAAAAACATGTTTGGCTGCTTGCCGGGAGGGTATAAGCAAAAAATTCATGCTTGGGTAAATAATGAGTTCCAACTTTCAGAAGTATTTGTTGCAATACATAAGCTGGTTCAGCCAACGCTATCAATTATGGATGCGGTAGTTGGTCTTGATGGTGGACCATCCGCAATAGGGAAGCCAGTCGAGACCACTACAATACTGGCTTCAACTAACGCTGCTGCCTTCGACTAACGCTGCTGCCTTGGACGCAACTGCTTGCAGCATGATTGGGTATGACGTAAATAATATCCCTACCTTGATTTGCGCAGAAAAAAGGGGGCTGATTGATAATTATAATGATATTGAAGTCCTGGGAATAATAGAGCCCGTGAAATTCAAAAGACTTGTTAAGGCTGATATTAGCAGAAGATTTGATCAAGATAGCATTTTTGTAAAGCATACTTATGTTGATCCCATAATTAGCAGAAGCAAATGTGAGAATTGCTTAAAGTGTATTGGAGAATGCCCAGTTAATGCGATAAAAATAAGGGATGGCAAGGTTGTCGTTGAGAACAATCTTTGTATAAATTGTTACCATTGTTTATTTGCCTGCCCGCACGACGCTATAGGTATCGTATCGTCGCCTATGAATAAATTGATAAGAGTGATCCGCTATATAATCGGTATATAGTATAAAATATTGCCTTGCTTAGCAAATAGTAAGAAAAATTAAGGAGGGATGAATGGCATGACTAAGCACAGCATGGAAGTTTTAGAAAAATATCTGAAAGAAGATGCAGAAAGCATTGAGGAAGTGGGTGGGGAAGAAAAGAAGGAAGTTGAAGAATTGGAAGAAATCTGGCAGCATAAGGAATATAAAGCAGAAGTGGAAGCGAGGCATATGCCAAAAGAAAAGGCATATAGAGGACATAAAGTTTAATATCCAAACAAAAACAAAAACAGCAATCAAATACGATTGCTGTTTTTGTTTAGAAAGGATTTTAAAGAACCAACAAAACCCTTAAAAGATGATACCAATTAAACTTGATAGTATGATAAAATAAAAATATAACATATAAAATGGTAAAAATTAGTTGGATCAGCGAAAGGAATAAGATATGAAAATAGTAGTCTGCGTTGGATCAAACTGTACAATGATGGGAGCCGACAGTATTATAGCCAGCCTTGAGAATCTTAAGGAGACCATTCTCAAGAAAGAAGGCGTTAATCCTGTTTTCGATCTCGATATTGAGATAGCAAGATGTCTGGGAGAGTGTAAGATAAAGAAAGCAGTTTCTCCGGTTGTTGTAGTAGATGGCGTTATTTATCACAAGGCGTCACGTGAGGAGATTATGTCGGTAGTATTAGATGCGGCCTTTGATAATATTCTGACTAAGTAGCAATGGGAACGATTAACGCGAAAGCTAAACCACAAGGAGATTAAGATTGTGAGAGAATTTTATAATGACATCATCAATATACGAAGGATGGTGTTTGCGGCCATTGCCAGAATTGCTTACGAGGATGAGGATCTGAAGAAGCTTGGCGATGAGACATACCGCTTGATACCGGGAGAAAAAGCTCATTATAGAGAAAATATTTTCCGCGAAAGGGCTGTTATCGGCGAGAGGCTCAGGCTTGCTTTGGGCCTGGATGCCAGAACTGCTGCTGAAACGGGACCAATTTCAGAAGGTATAGAGAATGTAGACGTGGATACAAGGGTTTATACACCACCGCTTGTATCTGTAATTAAGATTGCCTGCGAAGCTTGTCCTGAAAGAACTGTTTTTGTCACAAATAATTGCCGCAAATGTCTTGCACATCCATGTAAGAATGTTTGCCCTAAAAATGCGATTAGCATCGAAAAGCGGGGCGCCGTTATAGACCAAACCAAGTGTATAAAATGCGGACGCTGCGAGAATGAATGTCCTTATCACGCAATTGTTGAATATGACCGCCCTTGTGCTGCAAGCTGCGGCGTGAATGCGATAAAGTCAGATTATCTTGGCCGCGCGGAAATTGACGACAGCAAATGTGTGGCTTGTGGTAATTGTATTCAGGAATGTCCTTTTGGGGCAATTTCCGATAAATCTGAAATATTCCAGCTAATCAAGGCTATAACCAGTGGCAAGGAAGTATATGCGATTATTGCTCCCTCTTTTGTAGGACAATTCGGTGCTTTGACAACACCAGAGCAGGTTTTTGATGGTATTCGGGAACTTGGTATAAAGGACGTCGTCGAAGTTGGTTTGGGAGCGGACCTTACTACTTTGAATGAAGCAAAAGAATTTGTTGAAACCGTTCCGGAAAAAGAACCTTTCATGGGCACGAGCTGTTGTTATTCCTGGAAGTTGATGGTGGAGAAAAACTTTCCTGAGATTAACGATTATATCTCGGAATCCAGCACTCCCATGGTGTATACTTCACACCATATTAAGAAGAACCATCCAGACAGCAAGGTTGTATTCATTGGTCCTTGTATATCAAAAAAACTTGAAGCACTGCAGGATAACGTGAAAGACTATGTTGACTTTGTAATAACCTTTGAAGAACTGATGGGTATGTTTGTCGCCAAAGAAATTGAGCCGGCTGAAATAGA
>CAYRVN010000092.1:0-5580 GCA_964427675.1 uncultured Acidaminococcales bacterium | reverse complement strand
GTGCTGCAAGCTGTTTTGGCCAGAGGCGACCGCAAGATAGGAAATATTCTTTTCGAAGCAGTGACAAGATATGAAGGTAACTTTAAACAGGCCTTGCAAAATGCTGGCATTGATCCTGAAGAATACGCTTCGCGCGCTTTTGAAATAAAAGCGTCGTTACCTTGGTCGCATCTTGACATGGGGTTGGATGAAGGGTATCTTGCTGGGGAATGGGAAAAAGCCAGGAATCTTGCATTTACTATTCCGTGCTTTGAAAACTGCAAACGCTGCGGTGTTTGCAAGGAGGAATAAGATGGCTGAATTTTTAGTAAGAGAATTTAATGGTATCTGGTATGGTTTTTTTTCAGAACTGGAAAAACTTGGTTTCAAACATGCTTTTACCTGCCGATTTCGAGGTAGCAGCGATTTGTCGGCAGGCGGTCTTAATATGGCTTTACATGTGGGGGACGAACCACAGAAGGTTTTGCAGAATAGGAAAGCTGTAGCAGAGGCATTGGCTGTAGATGAGAGGAGAATAACCACTTGTGAGCAAGTTCATGGCAGTAATATAGTGGTGGTTACGCCGGAAAAAATTGGCAGCGGTGCTTTCAACTTTTCCGATACTATCGCAGGTACTGATGCCTTGATTACCAGAGAAAAAGCTGTCCCACTGATGCTCTTTTTTGCTGATTGCGTGCCAGTTGTTTTTGCCGATCCAGTGACAGGAGCGGTGGGAGCGGCACATGCTGGTTGGCGTGGCAGCGTTGCGGGCATTGCAGCGAAAACAGTGAGAAAAATGGTAGAAGAATTTGGTGTTGTCCCTGAAAATTTGTTTGCGGCAATTGGACCGTCCATCGGACCTTGCTGTTACGAAGTGGATGGCACAGTTTACGAACAAGCAAGAGAATTTAATGCGTGTTTTACACCTGCAAGCCCTGGGCACTGGCAATTAGATTTATGGGAAATGAACAGACTGCAGCTTCTGCAGGAGGGTTTAAAACCTGAAAATATAATGTGTGCAGGTATTTGCACGGCAGATAATAGGGAACTTTTTTTCTCTTACAGAGCAGAAGCTGGAAAAACCGGACGTTTAGCGGCAGTTATTTGCAGCAAATAGTGAGTATTTGACTTAAATAATAGAGGAAAACAGTCATAAACAGCGAATATCTAACAGCTAGGAGGCATTGCTATGTTCAGTGAAAATTTAGAAATTGTACGATCCAAAATAAATAATGCTTTAGCAATGCGCAAGGAAAGTAAAAAAACAGGTGAAAAAGTGACTTTGGTCGCAGTGACTAAGAACCATCCTGCAGATGTAATCCTTGCTTCCATGGCACTTGGTATTAGTGATATTGGTGAAAATCGTGTTCAGGAAGCTAAACAAAAGAAAACGGTTGTTCCAAACGGCCCTAAATGGCATTTGTTAGGACATTTACAGACTAATAAAGTCAAGCAGGCGGTCGAAATTTTCGATGTTATCGAGTCTGTTGACAGTGAAAAAGTTCTTGACGCAATTAACAACGCGGCTGGGCAACAAGGCAAGGTTCAGGATGTCCTTTTGCAGCTCAATATAGCGGAAGAGGAACAGAAAAGTGGTTTTAACAAGGATTCTTACGAGGCTATCCTTCCAGAACTCAAGAATTTTAGCAATGTTCGCATAAGAGGAATAATGGTAATTGCCCAGAAATGTGAAGATGTTGAAGAAACCAGGCCTGTTTTTAAAAAAGGGTATGAAAAATTCTGCGAATTAAGGGAATATCTCGGTGATATACACATTAATATTCTTTCCATGGGAATGACGCATGATTATTGGATTGCTGTCGAAGAGGGAGCTAATTCGGTTAGAATTGGTACAGCGCTTTTCGGCGAGAGAGATTATGGCAGATAGAATTCAAGGGGGCATGATGTCAAAATGAAGATAGTTGAAAAGATATGTGATACTCTGGGACTTTATGAAAAAGTTGAAGATGAAGTTGTTGAGCAGGAAGAAGCTTTGCCGGATCCTAAACGCAATTTTATACGTAGTACTGAACCTTCTAAAGAAGAAAAAACTCCGTTTTTCAGTAAAAAACAAGCTGGCGAGGATGGTAAGCTAATATCGCTGCCACTGGCACAGAAGCAAGTTAAGGTAATAGTGCTTGAACCTACAGGCTTTGATGATTCTCAGAAGGTTGCTGATCATTTGCGCAACAACCAGCCTGTGGTTGTTAATTTTGAGACTACAGATGGAGAAATAATGAAGCGTATGACTGATTTTATCAGTGGTACTATTTATGCACTGAATGGCAGCATGAAGAAAATCGGACGTAATATTTTAGTCTGTGCACCACAAAATGTTGATATAGATGCAGGAAGAACAGTATATGATGAAAAGGGTGAAGCACCTTGGGAAAAATAGGAAGAATTGCCTTTATTGGCGGCGGCGCCATGGGCGAAGCGATTATTAAAGGTATTTTACAGGCCAAGCTGGCTGAAGGCGAAGAGATAACGGTCAGCGATCCTTTCGAGCAGCGTCTGGAGTATTTGCAAAAACAATATGGTGTAAATGTTACCAAAGAAAATGTGGAAGCAGTAAAAAATGCCAAAACGGTAATTTTAGCTGTAAAACCGCAGATGGCTGACAAGGCACTTACCAGCGCGGTTGCTCAGACAATAGCTAAAGAAGCCGCGGTCGTATCTATTATGGGTTCAGTCGATCTTGAAAAATTGCATTCGTTAATACCAGGCAGGGCAATCATAAGAGTAATGCCGAATACTCCGCTTGCGGTAGGAGCGGGCATGACAGCAATAGCGCCTGATGAAAATGCAGGACAGGAAATGATAGAAACAACAAAAGCAATTTTTGGTTCCTGCGGCGAAGTAGTTGAGGTGCAGGAAAGTGCTATGGAAGCAATTACTGCTGTTTCCGGCTGCGGACCGGGTTATGTGTTTATGCTGATTGATGCGTTGGCTGATGCCGGTGTTAATGCAGGATTACCACGTAATCTGGCTATCAAATTAGCAGCACAGACTTTTGCCGGTGCTGGCAAGATGGCTGTCGAAACAGGCTTACATCCTGCGCAGTTGCGTGATCAGGTGACATCACCTGGCGGAACTACTATTGCCGGCTTGCATGCATTAGAAACTCACGGTGTGCGCGGAGCCATGTACGATGCAGTCATGGCTGTATTAGCACGTAGTGAGAAATTAAAGGGAAAATAAAATGGCAGATAGAGAAAAAATATTAAGGTTTTTCCGTTCCAGCGGTGATGAAGAATTGGCTGCCAAATTGCTTGATATTGCTGAGAACGTACAAAAATCAAGAAAGTTTAAAGTCAGCGATTTTCTCGATCCGCATGGTTTGAATGTGGCCGAAATTGTCGCTGCTAATGTTGGCAATATAAAAGTGGAAGTAAATGGTGGGTTTCTGAACGCTGAAAGGGCAAAAGTGGCTTTTGTGTCCGAAGATTTTTTTGGAAAACCAGATTTTGCCATAGAGTATTTTCAGGTCGAATGGGATAAACGCTATTATACTCTGGCACATAGAGATATTTTAGGTGCATTTATGGGCCTGGGCTGTAAACGGGAGATACTCGGTGATATAATTTTCATTCCAGAAGGTGCTCAGTTTGTAGCGGACAAAGCTTTTGTAACATACATAACTTCCAATCTTACTCAAATTGGAGCAGCACCGGTTTCCTTAAAAATGATTAAACAGGAAGAATTGCAGCAAAAGGAAGAACAAGTCAAGGTAATTAGTGCTACAGTGGCGGCTTTGAGGCTTGATGCAGTGGCAGCAGCAGGATATGGGGTTTCACGCTCACGCATGGCCGAAGAGATAAAAAGCCAGAATGTGAAGGTAAATTGGAAAGAAGCAAAAAACGCAGCACAAGCAGTGAATGAGGGAGATATAATATCTTTTCGCAGTCGCGGCCGTGTTGAAGTTGCTGAAATCCGCGGCACTACAAAAAAAGGTCGGATTAGTGTTACACTGAAACGTTATATTTAATTTGGGGCTGGGAGGAACAAAATGTTAACACCCTTAGATTTACACGGAAAGAAATTTGAAAAAGAATTCCGCGGTTATAACAGCAAGGAAGTTGATGAATTTTTCGCTCAGGTTGTTAAGGATTTTGAAAGGCTTTATCAGGACAATATCGAACTCAAGGAAGCACTGGAAAGAGCCAGCACCAAGCTTGAATATTTCGAGCAAATGGAAGCTACCATGCATAATACGCTCGCGATAGCCCAGGAAACGGCGGAAGAAGTAAAACAAAGCGGTAAAAAACAAGTTGAGCTTATGACTAAAGAGAGTGAAATTGAGAGGCAGAAGCTCCTGACTGAGACTGAAAATAACTGCAGAAAAATGACGACTGATACGGAAAATTACTGCAAGAAAATAACAGCCGAAGCAGAGGCAAAATGCAGCCAAATGATTGCCGATGCCGAGAAAAAAGTCAAGGCGGCCGAGGTGGCTTACCAAGAACAGGTTAAGCAGGCTAATACGCATCGCAATCATATGAGAACCTTGCTTGAAGGACAACTGGAGTTAATGCGCAAAGCAGAAAAAGAAAACTTCTAAAGGAATGTTGCGGGGGTAGTAACAATGATTCTTTTGGTGAGACATGGGGAAGCTACGCATCATACGGAGCATCTGACAGGGGGCTGGACTGATTCGGTTTTAACCGAAAAGGGAAAGAATCAGATGCGGTTTTTAGCTGCAAAATTGGCAAAGGATTTTGCCATGCATAGAATAAAAACAAGGATATTGGCAAGCGACCTGAGAAGAGCAAGAGATTCTGCACAAATTATTGCGGATGTACTAAGTGAACAGGTTGAAGTCATGCCTTTTCTTCGAGAAAAGAATAATGGCCAGGCAGCAGGACTTGATGAAAGAACTGCGCGCACTCTTTATGTCATACCACCTTCACCAAAAGAGCTTGACCATCGTAACTATCCGGGCGGAGAAACAAGAAGAGAATTTTTTGAACGTACAATTAATGGACTCAAAAACATAAATAACCTGGAACGCGAGAATTTTATTATAGTAGCACACAAGGGCACGATTCAGAATATTATCTTTGACTGGATAGGCTTTGATATTGAAGAAGTTAACAAGCGAAACTTTTCTTTTGATATTTTACCGGCAAGTGTTACTGTTTTAGGAATTAATAAATGGCAGGAGCATGCTATTTTTCTCTTGAATGAAACCTCACACTTGCGCAGGGATGATGGTTTCGGTTTGTTTCAATTTAAATACGGTATAAATCGTCGTTGACGCACAGGGTATTATTATTGTATAATACATCTGCTTATATTTTCATATCAAAAAGCAATGCAGGAGACAGTAAGACGTTGTAGTACGTAAAGCGAATCGAGGATGGTGCAAGCTCGAGACGGCAGTCAACGTAAGAAAATCACTCCTAAGTTGTCACGCTGAACAGAGTAGGCGTGATCGTCTGATGAACGTTACAACATTTCAAGTGGCAGTGTAATGCTGTCAGTAGGGTGGTACCACGGGTGTAAACAGTCTCGTCCCTTCGGGGATTGAGACTTTATTTTTTTGGAGGTGTACGAATTGGATTATGGTAAAACTTTAAACCTGCCGGAAACAGAATTCCC
>CAYRVN010000091.1:0-5808 GCA_964427675.1 uncultured Acidaminococcales bacterium | reverse complement strand
TATATATTTTATTGAATCATTTGTCAACAATTGTAATTAAAAATCCCCATTACCTGTAAATAAGCAATGGGGATACATAAACAATTATCAAGGTTTAATTGATGTTTTAAATACTTGCTTGCCATCTTTCATTTCGATAACTACAGCATTCTTGTCTGCATCATGTGTTTTATTAATCGTAGTTACACCGCTGATAGCAGGGAAATCCTTAGTAGCGGCCAGTGCTTCGATAATCTTCGCAGAATCAGTGCTATTTGCACGTTTTATGGCATCAGCCAGAACATAAACAGCATCATAACCAAGAACTGCCAAGGCTTCTGGTTTTTGTCCATACTCCTTAGTATATGCTTCTACAAATGCTTTTGCTTTTGGAGAAGTATCCTCAACAGAATAATGATTGGTGAAATATGTATTGTTTAATGCGGAAGCGGATGCAATCTCTCCTAATTTTGGAGAATCCCAACCATCAGCACCGACAATAGGAACAGTAATACCCATTTCACGTGCTTGCTTTACAATTTTACCAACTTCTTCATAATAACCCGGTACATAAAGTATGTCTATGTCTTTACTTTTGATTTTAGTTAAAGTTGCTTTAAAATCAGTATCTTTTTGTAAATATGCTTCATTCGCTACTATTGTGCCGCCCTCTTTGGTAAATGCTGCTTCAAAGAATTCAGCCAATCCTTTACTGTAATCACTGCTATTATCAACAAGCATTGCTGCTTTCTTTACTTTCAGATCTTTAGCAGCAAAGTTTGCCGCTACTGTTCCTTGGAAAGGATCGATAAAGCAAACACGATAAATATACTTCTTTACATTCTTAGTTTTTTCATCAACAGTAACCTTAGGGTTAGTAGCACCAGCAACCAGATAAGGTGTTTTATTAGCTTCCGCTACACTTGCCGCTGCAATCGCATTAGAACTGGAAAAAGTTCCTGTTACAGCAACTACTTTGTCTTGCGTTAAAAGCTTGGTCATAGCATTGGCAGATTCCGCAGGCCCACTTTTGTTATCTGCGACAACCGCCTTAATTTGTTTGCCAAGCAAACCACCATTGGCGTTAATTTCCTTAATTGCAAGTTTAGCACCATTTGCTGCCGCGGTACCAATAGTTGCATTACCGCCCGTCATCTCATTCAACAAACCGATTTTGATTTCTTTGCTGGATGAACCACCACAACCGGCAACAGATGCCGCTAAAATTACGGTCATCAGCGAAGCTGCTGCCGCCTTTAAGAAACCTTTTTTCATTTTACTAGTCTCCTCCTTCTTTTTTAAACCACCAAGAGCAAAAAAAATAAAGCAACTTCATTGCTATATGATAATTATATTACATAGATAACGGGAAATCAAGCGTTAGCTATGTAATATTTTAATTTTGTATTTAATTTAAAGTATACTTGTGTATTTTTGATGTACATTGTTTTTATAAGTATTCTTGCTGTAGACACATGACTTTACTTTTGTATTAAGTGTAATATTTTTAACATCTTTATAGCTTCCTAATTTTGAACATCTTTATTTTGTATATTGGCAATACACATTTCGTATGAAAAATGTATAAGTAGTGTTCGGTTATTCCATTGGTGCATATGATGCAATGTTACAAAAAAACTGACTGGCTTAGGCCAGTCAGTTTTTAATAACAATTTAGTCTTCAGATTTACTCATTAAACGAGTTATAAGTTTTTCAATTTCATTGACGATCAGCGGCACACAGGCGAAAACAAATACCATCTGCCAATCACTTCTATTCAAGTCAACACATTTGAAAACAGCTGCCAAAGCATCGATTTCAATTACACTCATTTGAAGAATCAAGCCAACAACAATAGCACCAATCAAATACTTGTTAGAGAATAAACCTATTTGGAAAATTGATTTCGTATCATGTCTCAAAGATATTGAATAGAACAACTGAGAAGACGCAAGAACAACAAATGCCATTGTTCTAGCATATTCCAAATCTCTTTCAGGAATGTCGTCTGAGAAAATGCCATGGCCAAACTCGGTAAGGCCAAAATAAAAAGCAGCTAGTGTAAGCGTTCCTATCAAAACACCACCAACAATCGCTCTATAACCAGCACCATGTGCAAAGAAGCTTTCTTTTGGATCTCTAGGTTTCATTTTCATAACATCATGATCGCCTGGATCAACGCCTAAAGCAAGCGCTGGCAATGCATCAGTAATGAGATTTACCCACAAAATCTGGGTGGCAATCAAGGGAACAGGCATGTCGAGTAAAATCGCTACAAAAATCGCAATAACTTCACCTAAATTACAGGAAAGCAAGAAAGTAACTGCTTTTTTGATATTATTGTAAATATTACGTCCTTCTTCAATAGCATGAACAATTGTTGTAAAATTATCATCAGTCAAAATCATATCGGCTGCACCCTTTGCAACATCCGTGCCTGTAATGCCCATAGCAACACCAATATCAGCAAACTTCAAAGAGGGCGCATCGTTGACACCATCGCCTGTCATTGACACAATATTGCCGTGCGACTTGAAAGCGCGTACGATTTTAACTTTATGTTCCGGAGATACACGTGAGAATACACGGTAATTAACAATATTTTTCGCGAATTCCTCATCAGAGAATTCATCAATTTCTGAACCAGTAATACTCTGATCTATTGATTTGGCAATTCCCAGTTCTTTAGCTATGGCAACGGCAGTATTCTTATGGTCACCTGTAATCATAATCAAAGTAATACCAGCTTGCTGAGCTTCGTGAATGGAATCCTTAACTTCAAGGCGCGGAGGATCAATCATACCAACCATACCTATGAGTATGAGGTCCTTTTCCATTTCTTCAGGAGCAATCACAGTATCGACTTCTTTATAGGCAGCACCAAGAACACGAAGTGCATCATCCGACATCAGATTCTCAATAGCCATATACTTCGACTTGATTTCATCCGTCATCGGTATTACTTCACCCTTGTATAACACATGGGTTACTATGTTTAAAAGATGATCCATCGCGCCTTTAGTATTTACACGATAGTGATCGCCCTCAACATTAAGCGTCGACATCAGCTTGCGGTCGGAATCAAAAGGATTTTCAGCAACCCTTTGATGTTTAACTGCCAACTCAGATTTCTTTACACCATGCTTGTCACCTAATACGACAAGAGCAACTTCAGTTGGATCGCCAGTGCTCTCACCTTTTTCGTAAGTGGCATCAGTACAAAGCGTCATGGTTTTAACGAGCTCAAGCTCATCTCCCGTAGCCTGACGGCCAATCTCTGATTCGGCAACAGCGTTTATATTATACAAAGTATACGTCTTAACAACTGTCATCTTATTCTGAGTAAGGGTACCAGTCTTATCTGAACAAATAATGCTTACTGAACCCAAGGTTTCAACAGCAGGCATTTTCTTTACTATTGCATTGATTTTGGACATCCTGGTAACACCAAGTGCCAAAACAATTGCAACGATTGCCGCAAGTCCTTCTGGAATAGCCGCAACTGCCAAACTTATAGCAGTCAGCAACATCTCGAACACATCACGTCCTTGAATAAGTGCAATAACAAGCATAAGCACGCAAATACCGACACACAATTTACTGAGCATTTTACCTAGCTCATCCATGCGTTTTTGCAAAGGCGTCATATCATCGTTATCTTCATCAAGAATTTTGGCAATCTTGCCCATTTCTGTTTCCATCGCTGTGGCAGTAACAACGCCTTCGCCTCTGCCATAGGTGACCAATGTAGACATAAAAGCCATATTACACATATCGCCCAGAGCAGTTTTTCCTGCAGCAAGCAGCGCCTTTGCATCCTTCGTAGAAGGTACGGACTCACCAGTTAGTGCAGATTCTTCAATTTGAAGATTTACACTTTCAAATAAACGTAAATCAGCAGGAACAAAACGTCCAGCGTCCAGGATTACAATATCTCCCGGTACAACCTCTTCTGAGCTGATTTCTTTAATTTCACCATCACGACGCACAATTGCATGAGGCGTTGTCATATCCTGCAAAGCTTCAACCGCTTTACCCGCTTTGTATTCCTGTGCAACACCAATTACAGCATTCAGGATAACAACAATAAGAATAATGGCCGTATCAGCGTATTCACCAATGATAACAGTAATCACCGAAGCAGCCAGCAAAACATAAATCAAAGTGTCCTGAAGCTGTTCAAGAAAGAGTCTGAATAAACTTTTCTTGCCTTTACCCTGCAGTTTGTTGATACCATACTTTTCCAGCCGTTCCTGTGCTTCCTGAGTGGAAAGACCAGTTGTCGGGTTTACCTCCAACTCCTTAAAAACCGTATCCTTCTCTTTTGAAAACCACATCACCAAACACCGCTTTCTAAATAGATTTTCCGCCCACCATATGAAAACAATTCATAATTAAAGCCAAAGTCAAATATTTTTTCCTTCACTTCAAAATTCATACAATAGCCGGATTTATCAATACCCCTCCGAAAGGAAAACCAAGACGAAAAAACACATTAAGAAACGAAACGCCCAAATCTTCCATTAACAAAACAAAATACACCTACGTAAAATAAGGATATCATCTCTGGCTTTCTCATATACCTTACCGTAGTGTGTACACATTAACTTTATGCTGATATTTTCCATCTAACGCAAAACTCCCTGCTCCGTCAGAATAACAATATCACCTAATTCTCATAATAACATTTACATTATAGCACATGACAAAGAGATTAGCTAAATAAATTGCGGCTAATTGGGCAAAAAAACATTGCAATTCCATAATTAACTAATCACTTCCTATTATATAGTTATTTTGAAAAACCAAATAAAGTATATATTTTTATCGTGGCGATATTTGTCCTTAATTTTTGGATAAAAAAAAATATTGTATACAATTTGACTAAATATCATAGAGAAAATATAATTAGTTCGTAACACTATTTATTTTCTTTGAGGGGGAGAGTTTCTTATGAAATTTTCGACATTACCGCCTAAACAGGGTCTTTATGATCCCTGGTTTGAACATGACGCTTGTGGCTTGGGTGTCGTTGCCAATATTAAAGGTAAGAAATCGAACAAAATACTCCGTCAAGCACTTACAGTGCTGAAAAACCTCGATCACCGTGGTGGTCAGGGTGCCGACAACAACTCAGGAGACGGCGCAGGCGTATTGCTGCAAATCCCCCATGCCTTCTTCGTTAAAGAATGCTTGAAACAAAACAAGGCATTACCGCCAGCCGGCGAATACGCAGTCGGTATGCTTTTTCTCCCGCCGGATGTAGTAGAGAGAGAAAACCTACAACGGCATTTTGAAAAAATTGTACGTGAAAACAATCTGGAAGTCCTGGGTTGGAGAAATGTTCCAGTAAATTCAGACATTCTCGGAGAAAAATCCCGTCAAAGTCAACCAAATATAATGCAGGTTTTCATCAGCACTAATCACAAGATTATGGAAAGATTGGCTATTGATGAAAATGCCTTTGAACGTAAACTATACATCATCAGACGTGAGGCAGAAAACAGGATACGCTACGGCAGTCTGCGTGGCGGCAGATATTTTTATATCTCCAGTCTGTCTTCCCGCACAATCGTCTATAAAGGCATGCTGACGACAAAGCAGTTGGGCGATTTCTATCTTGACATGCAAGACTGTTCGATTGAAACTGCTCTTGCACTCGTCCACTCTCGTTTCAGCACCAATACTTTCCCCAGCTGGGAGCGCGCGCATCCTTATCGTATGCTGATGCATAACGGTGAGATTAATACTTTGCGCGGCAATATTAACTGGATGCGTTCCCGTCAGACTATGTGCAACAATAGTCTCTGGGGCAAAAACATCAAAAA
>CAYRVN010000090.1:0-5882 GCA_964427675.1 uncultured Acidaminococcales bacterium | reverse complement strand
TCCGACGCCGCATTGTCCATACCAGCCCGAACGGAAAAACCAGAACCTTCAGCAGTACACACTCCTTTTCAAATATGATTATCTGCGGAGGCTGCGGCGAATTTTTCCGCAGGATTCATTGGAACAACCGTGGCAAAAAGTCGGTTGTCTGGCGCTGTATCAGCAGGTTGGAAAACACAGGCCAGTTCTGCGATGCCCGCACGGTACTCGAAAGCACCATTGAGCAGGTACTGATTACCGCAATCAATCAGACGCTCTGTAAAAAGGACTCCTTCCTTGTCACTCTGCAGAACAACATCGAAACCGTGCTAAGCCATGAAAATGATACCACCTTGGCCGACATCGATAAGCGGCTGGCGGAGCTTCAGTCAGAGCTAGTGAAGCTGGCCAGTTCCAAGGCTGACTACGAGGAGATAGGCAATGAAATCTACCGTCTACGAGACGAAAAGCAGAAGCTACAGCTGGAAAACATCGGACGGGACGAGCAGAAAAATCGCATATCTGACATGAGCTCTTTCCTGCAGGAGCAGCCTACCGCCCTGACGGAATACGACGAACCGCTCGTACGGCGGCTGATTGAAAAAGTCACCGTCTACGAGGATAAATTCACCGTAGAATTCAAGTCCGGCGTGACGGTGAATGTGGGAGAATAAAGCAAGAAAGAAAAAACTTTTCAAGCGTGATGGCTGGGGTGTGTTTTCCTGTCTTTAGTTACTGTCCCTTTTCTAATTTGCGCAGTTTATTGTACTTCATCATCAACATCTTTCTCCCTTAATATTTTGTTGAAGTGAGATAGTTGTCGAAATATTATTACCGACCCGAAGCGACAAAAACCCTGCCAATCAGGGTTTTAATAGCATAGAAGCATTGCAACAAAAACCAAGCCGTCAATCACGCTGTAACGTGGTTGACGGCTTGGTTTTACTCTTTTAGTTGGCAGGGGTAACGTAGCAGGAGCCGTCCCGTAAGCCTAAACCGCCTACGCCCATGCCATGGCCGCCACCAGCCTGGCCTCTGCCTGCGCCTGTGCCACGGTTCGCACCACCAGTGCCAAGCCCTGTTCCGTTCGAGCCAAACCTTGCGCCCATGCATTGACCAATTTTTGCTGTGCCAGTGCCATCGCAAACAGCTTGATTGTCCTCTATGGCCTTGATAATGGCATCAGCCTTTTCCTGTGTAATTGTTCCGGCAGCAACCTGTGCGTTCAGATTGTCATTCTTCATCTCCAGCACTTCAGCCTTAAACTCATCAAGTTTTCCGGCTTCGCTTGCGATGGTGCCGTAGGTTTTTCCGGTTTCAACCCGTTCTGCGATAACGCTTTCTACTGTTCTGCCGGTGATGCCAGCGGCGGCTTCAGCCGGTGTTTTGTAAGCGGATGCCGCGAATGCGGTAACGGATGTCGCGCCGATTGCAAGAACCATTGTGCCTACTGCGAAAACCCTCTTAAAATTTGTCATTGTAATGACCTCCATCATGGTTTATTGTAGTTTGTTTGCTACGGTTATAGGATACATAAGCTTTATGTCAAATGTGTGTTTTAAGTTTTCTGCTTCTGTGGTAAAACAAAGTTAAATTCCGCACCGCCGTTTTCTGCGTTTTTAGCTGTCAGTCCAATATCATGCCGATCCGCAATCTGCTTTGCAATGGCAAGTCCTAAGCCTGTGCCGGTTTTATTATTCTCATTGCGGGACTTGTAGAAGCGGTCAAAGATAAGTGAGAGTTCTTCGAATGGTATTCCGGGCCCGCTGTCCCTAACAGACAGACTGTTGCCATTAAGGGTTACCGTGACAATGCTGTTTTCAGGCGAAAACTTTACGGCGTTGTCCAGTACAATGAGCAGCATTTGGCGTAGTCTGCCGTAGTCACCATAAAAGCGGCAATTTCCCACTTGCGTTTTTACCTCGATTGTAACCCCTTTTGTTTTTGCAAGCTGCTCGGCGCTTCTTGCCGCATCTGAAATCACATCACAAAGGGAAATTTGCGATTTTTCAATGACAAAATCCATATTTTGCAGCCTTGATAAATCCAGCAAATCGCCCACAAGCCGTTCCAAATATTTCGCTTCATCTAGCATTTGATGGTGATAGGCTTCCACCTTAACAGGATCGGTTACCACCTTTTCAGTAAGTGCCTCAAGCGAACCGCGCAGTACCGTCACCGGCGTTCTCAACTCATGGGATACGTTTGCCACAAAGTCTCGCCGCACTTTCTCTATCCGCAGCGCATCGGCAGCTTCTTTTGCGGTAATTGGGTCGGTAAAACGCTTAGAAAGCCAAACTGATAAAATGAACGATATAACAAGTGCAAGCAGAATGCTGATAGATAGGATAAGAAGTCCCTGATTAAATGCTTCGTTCACGCCATGAACGGGTGAGTGCAGCAATACAACCCCGACAATGTCCCCAGAGCTATCCTTCACCGGTACCCCTACAGTCAGGGTCAATTCAGATAAAAGACTGCTGAATTCCTCGCTGAACACGGTCTTGTCGGAAAACACCTCGTCAATTATTTGCCCTGCATTTTGCGGTAAATCCGTGTAATTATAACTACCGCCCATCATGCCTTGACCACGGCCAACGGTTATCAAATTATGTTCTGCATCTACAATCCACACATCGGTTCCCGCAATGTCCCCAATAAAACGCATGTATGCACCATAACCGCCGCCACCCATGCCGCCGTCTCGATCCATGAAGCCGGATAGTGTGCTTGCAATTGATTTTGCGCGGCTTTCCATCTCGGTTTTATGAATGTTTATGGTGTAATTGCGAAAAAGCAGCACAAAAACACTGCCGATTATGAGTGCGAAAATCAGCAGCACAACGGCAAAATACAGACTTAGCTTTTTCGCAATCGGACTTTTAAGCATCTTTTGCCACCTCAAACTTATAGCCCACGCCCCATATGGTTTTGATCTCCCATGTCGGATGCTCATACTCGTCCAGTTTGGCGCGTAAGCGCTTGATATGGCTGTCCACCGTGCGGTTGTCACCAAAGTAGTCATAACCCCAAAGGGAGTCTAGGAGGTTTTCACGCGAAAACACCTTATTCTTTGATGTTGCAAGCGTCCAAAGGATTTCAATTTCCTTTTTGGTCAGCGAAATCTCTGCGCCGCCGATGGTGACTGAGTAGTCGTCAAGGTTGACGGCGAGATTGTCATATTTAAACCGTTGTGCTGCCTTTTCCTCCTGCGTCACCCTGCGCATGATGGCCTTTACATGCGCCATGACCACGCTGGGCGAAAAGGGCTTGACGATGTAGTCATCCGCACCTATTTCAAGTCCCATGATTTTTTCAAAGTCCTCGCCTCTGGCTGTAACCATGATGATTGGCACGTTTGAGGTTCTGCGAATTTCACGGCACACCTCAAAGCCGTCTTTCTTCGGCATCATCACGTCAAGCAGCAGTATGTCAGGCTTCTCACACTCAAATTTCTCAAGGGCATCAGCCCCATCCAATGCGATGATTGGCGTGTAACCCTCTTTTATAGTGTATTCCTCTAAAATGGAGGTAATTTGTTTGTTATCATCCACAATCAGTATCTTCGGCATCAGTGCAGCCTCCTTTTTATCGGATAATTATATAATGGAATTGTGGCAATTTAATGTTTTGGTATGGACTTGATTGTGTTTTTGTAAAGCTATTCTCCAGCTTTGCGGGAGTTTGTCCCAAGCACCGTGGAAATTGAGTGGCAGGAGTTGGCATCATAATACACCTCACGATGCCTGAACGCAAGCCTTCATATCGGACTGGTTATGACGAAGGGCATTAATCAATATCGGGATTTGCCGGTAGCCCTTTATCCGCCTAAACCCCCTTTCCGCCTGCATGAAGCCCGCAGTCATCCAGCGAATTACTTGCGTCCCATACCTCCTGCATTCATAAATTTTAAAAATGTCCCATTATTGAATTCGCTCATACCATTTTAAATTCAAGTTTGCCTGTCCAAAAACGTGTATTCATCTTTACATAAAACACTATGGCTAATCAACATATAAGCATGCGGCAACTGTTTTTCCGCTGTTCCGGCATTCGCTGACCATCTGCGCCCACGCGCTTAGTCGATTCGTTTTTTTCACCGCACTGATATCCATGCCTAACACTCCAATTCTATCCCTGGATACCTTAAGGTGTCTTAAGATATCTTAAGACTTCTTTGAAGTTTATTTTTACATATCGCCTCAATTTTTCATAGGTTTGTTCTGTTTGACGCTTACAGTCCGGCGTGACGGTGGATGTGGAAGGATAAGGTTAAATAATCAAGGTGCTCCATGTAAATTTGGCATGGGGCGCCTTGATTATTTGCTTCCAGCAATTAGTTTTAGTGACAGCTATTTCTTAGTTAACGAAACATCCGAATATATTGTCAACTCGATGTGTTGACCGCTTTTTATAGAGATTTCACCGCTTTGTCCTGTTGATAATGTTAAACGGCTAACTTCGTCGTTGCTTTTATCGTCAATTATCATGACAATACTATTTTTTGCATTATTCTTAACAGAATAATCGCCGGCTGGAACGTAGAAGTCAACATATTCAGGGTATTTAGCATCTTTCTTGCCATATTCGCCTAACTGCCCGTCTATCAAACGCATTTCACCGCTGGTTGAGCTGTTATTATCAGTTTTTGGTGATTCTATTGCTTTGCGCTCAGGCAAAGCTTTTATTTTATTAACATAGACTTTTGTATCGATTTCCAAAAAAACAAGAGAGGCAGTATTTCCTGAAACATCGTAAGCGCAGCTAAACAAGATGTCATCTTTCACTCCAAAGCCATTTTCAGCCGTTAAACTGCTTCGCAAGTAATAAGTATTTTTTTGTCGCCCGTAACTCCAATCAAGTAATGAGAAATTAGCAGTTGATGGATAATTTAGATGAGATTTAATCTGTTCTTCCGCCAAAGGGACAACCGAGAAAGCAGTGTCCGCATCAACAATGTAATCAGCAATATCATAAGGCTCATAGCCTTGTTCGTAAAGCTTTATATCAGTTGTATTTCCAATAGTAATTGAATTCACAGAACCATCGTAATTAAAATATACTTTCAAGCCCATGTTTTCATATGTAAAAGTATAACGCTCTCCGTTGAACCAATCGTCCATTCTTTTCCAATTCTTAATCTTGTTCAGATCAATGCCGACATCAGAACAAGCACTTGTAAAAGCAGGGGTTATATAAGATTGCGACACATTTGCTTCTTCTTGTTGCTGTGTTGTCGGAGAAGCGGATGTTTCACTTGTTATTGCATCAGAGGTTTGTTCAGGCTTTGCATTCTCATATATGTTTGCACCAGTTGTTTGGTCGGATGAAGGCGGAGTTAAAGCTATCCCTGCAACGAAAAAAGCAAATGAAATTCCGAGTGCAATTAAAATGACTTTCTTAGATTTTTTTCTTATAGCCCTAACGATTAGCATAATTATTGTAATAATTATTCCCAAAAATCCGATAACGCCTATGAAAGCTCCCATTCAAGTTTCCTCCCTTGTTTTCTTATAAAAAATTATACCACACGCGGTTCATGGTTGTAGTTCATGATAATATTTTTGCCTCAACATCCAATCTACTCACACAACCCAGCAAAAGCAAAAAAACATCTAAATCGACCACTCGCGAACCCATGTTATCTAAACTGACCACTCATCAAACACCGACATCTAAATCGCTCTGTCATGTTCAAAATCATGCCTTTGGACTTATTCCCATGAACCAATATTTTCACGATTTTTACACATCGGATTTTTACACTCAAGCTCAGAAAAGCCCTTATATCAAGCATTTTTCACACACCTACTCTTTCACCCTTGACATCAATACGACCGTCTCAACGTGAATTTTGGAGGACCGTTCTCGTTTTTTCTAAAACCCGCTAAAACACTGTATTT
>CAYRVN010000089.1:3626-5901 GCA_964427675.1 uncultured Acidaminococcales bacterium | reverse complement strand
CCTTATCGGTACTTCTACACGGGCCAGAGTCCCTTTTTCCAGGGGCAACAGTTCAAAGGTGCCGTGCAGGTCAGCTTCAGCCATCGTTTGTATAATTTTAAGCCCTAAACTATTAGTTTGTCCAATTTCAAAACCCGGAGGCAATCCAATACCATCATCTGCTATCTCCAGCGAATAACTGTCCGGATTCACCTTGAGAGTTACCGTCATTTTGCCGCTGGTACAATTTTCAAAGCCGTGTTCCAAGGCATTTTGCAAAAGCTCATTCAAAATCAACCCTACGGCGGTTACCTGCTCTGACGGCAAAATAAGTTCGTCGGCATGAAAACTGCTTTCCAACTTAAAGTCAGGCATTACCATACTTGAAATTATCGCCTGATAAATGCGTTCCGCCACTTCGGCAACATTTACGACATCGCTGTCTTGCTGTGAAAGAGCCTCATGCACCAATGCTATGCTATTGATTCTGCCGATTATATCGCGCAGGATATTTTTGGTGTTATCGTCTTCAGTTCTTCTGGTCTGCATTCTGAGTAAGCTTGCGATGGTCTGCAGATTATTTTTGACGCGGTGATGAATTTCTTTGATGACCGCCGATTTGACCAGAAGTTCTTCTTCCTTCTTCTTCAGCTCAGTAATGTCTGTCAAAATAACGATGGCGGCCTTCGTATCCTGCTTGGGAGTCAAAGGCAGCACTCTGATTGACAAAAGTAAGCCCTGCTTCTTGACCTCTTTGCTTTCGGCGATACCTGCCTTGATAACCATACCGACTAACGGCCAATTGATTTGGCGGCTGTTGGTACGCAAACCGACTGGTTTAGGTACGCCGAGCAATGAAAGAATATGGCGAGCTGTATTACTAGCTGCAACAATAATTTTGTCCTTATCGACAATCAAGATGCCATCACTAGGTGAAAGCCGCCGATAATTAGATTCAACGGCGAAACGCTGCTCGAAATTCTGCATCATGGTCATCGCCATGTCGATAAAAATATCATCGTCTTCTTCGCCGTTTGCGCCATTTTTTTCAAAAGCCACCACTGCGAAACAACGTCTCTTGTTATCAAGCAAAGGGAAAAGTTTTATCTTGGCAAAAAAACCTAGAATGCTCTCACGTTTGCCGGTGACAACGAGACCGCTCTGCAAGGTTCGTCCGACCAAAGGTTCTTCCGCCAGCCTGAGTTTTCGTCCTGTTATATTGGCTGAATGGGTTACAAACTCTTTGAGCGGCAGTGCTTGTCCATAAACGTTGATGTATTTCGGGTCTTCATCACGCACATAAATATATACATGCGCATGGGCGATATCCGCGGCCAGATTAGCGCCAGCCATACAGGAATTTAGTAGATTCATCTGTTCTTTAGATAAGAAACTCTTAGCCATGATACCCCCCTTAATTGCAGAATGATTTTTCTGAATATTCATCAATGCACTTGTAATCAAGACTTTATCCACAAATACACACAACTTATTAACAACAAAAAGCTAGTATTTATGCCGCTTTCCAGAGTTATCCACAATTGACGCAATTTTCCCTGGCCAAGTTTCCCTAGTTGTTTTATCCCAATTTTAACGAAGGGTCCGCATTCAAATCCATGCCGCTAAATTCGTTATTCAGAAATTTATAGTAGCCCCGGCAGGCAATCATTACAGCATTATCTGTGCATAGCACCGGTTTAGGATGCACAAGTTTTACATCTATGGTTTCCACCGCTGCCGCCAATTCAGCTTGCAGAGTTTTGTTGGCAGAAACACCGCCGGCTAGTACTATTTTCTTTAAGCCGCTGGCTTGTAGTGCATGCACGCTTTTCTTAACCAGCACATCGACTATAGCTGCCTGAAAGCTGGCCGCAACATCAGGTCTGTTTGCTTCGCGTCCAGCTTGCTTTTCCGTATGCAGGTAGTTGATTACCGCTGATTTCAAACCGCTGAAGCTGAAATCATAGCTTTGGTCAAGCAAGGCACGCGGAAAATCAATCGCAGTTTTATTGCCTTCCTTTGCCAATAATTCAATTTCAGGGCCGCCTGGATACTGCAAGCCCATGACACGCGCAATCTTGTCAAACGCTTCACCGGCTGCATCATCCCTGGTTTGGCCTAAAAGCTCAAAATCATTATAGTCTTTCACCTTCATTAAGGCTGTATGGCCGCCGGAAACAACCAGTGCCATAAAAGGCGGCTCCAACTCTTCATCTACCAGAAAATTTGCAAACACATGGCCTTCGAGATGATTAACGCCAATCAGTGGTTTATCCAGCGCAAACGCTAATGCTTT
>CAYRVN010000089.1:1533-3526 GCA_964427675.1 uncultured Acidaminococcales bacterium | reverse complement strand
ATTTTGCCCAGACCTTTGCCTCGCTCATCCTTCGCCACCGCTACTCTTGTCACCTGTGCTTCACCGGCAATCAGCCAGAAACCAGCAAATCCTTTGATAATACCTTCTTGCTCCAGAACTAAGTATTTGGCTATGCTGCTGTTTAATTCAGCCAGCCAGGATTCAACAGCCCAACTGTCATGGAAAGATTCCTGTTCAATAGCCTGCACGGCCTTCAAATCTGCAGCAGACATTTCCCGCGTTACTATACCTTCTTTTGACGTTTTTCCCATAATTCTTCTGCTTCCGATCGTCTTATATAATGAAGATTCAATTCGAAAATATCTTTTATTTGACCATTATTGTATTCTTCCAGCCCCAGAAGCGCCACGGAAGAAGCCTTTGGCATACGTACTTGCAAGGGTGCAAGCTTCACTGAAGGAGGTAGGCTCTCTTGTGCGAGCTTCGCACATTCACCAAATATCATTACAGGCTTGGCAAATTCTGAAAGCTTGTTGAGTAATTCTTCCCTTGATACAATAGTCACCCTTTGATGCTCTATTAATTGCCCTTGTTGCCACTCGTAGAATGCCAGGTAATAATTGCCTTTCTGTGCGTCCAAGACCGGTGCAAGAACAATGTCGTCAACAGGCAGGTTATAAGCCATAGCTTTCAGCGTATCAACTCCGCAGACAGGGATTTGCCAGGAATAGGCCATCGCTTCTGCCGTAGCAAGTCCTATGCGCAAACCTGTAAAAGAACCAGGTCCGATGCTTATAGCAATCAAGTCAATGTCTTTTTTCGCTATCTTGGTACGTTCGAAAAGTTGTCCTATCTGCGGCAGCAACCCTTCAGAATGTGTCATCCCAACATTTATTTCATATTCTGCGACCGGTTCGTTATCTCTTAGCAGAGATACGGTACAAACTTTAGTCGCTGTATCAATTCCCAGAATTAACAAGTACTTCCACCTTCTCACATAATTCTTCGTAGTGTCTGCCATGTGGCTCCAAAACAATTTTGCGTCCACTTTTTTCAACGCTGATATCTATTTGCAGATATTCTTCCGGCATTTCTTCTGGAAATAAATCCGCCCATTCAATCATCGTTATCCCACAGCCGCCGACATATTCATTAAAACCTATATCATCCAATTCTTCGGCTCTGTTCAGCCTGTACAAATCAAAATGTCTAAGCTCTGTATCCTTGCCTTTATAAATATTCATGATGGCAAAAGTCGGACTCGTTATCTCATCCTCCGGCACACCCTTTGCTAGTGCAATCCCTTTAGCCATAGCCGTCTTGCCGGCACCAAGATCACCACTGAGACAGATGACATCGCCTTCTCCGGCAGCCTGTCCAATAGCAAAACCCAATTTTTCAGTTTCCTCGCTGTTCGCGCAGTAAAACTCTTTCATTGCATAACCCACCAAATCTACATGTATTTAATAGTTTATTATACCAATATTTTTTAACCAATGCACCAGTATTATGCTTTTCTTACGCTGCCATCGTCCAATATTATGGTTATGGCGACTGCTGAGATAAGGCCCATTACGC
Organism: uncultured Acidaminococcales bacterium; assembly: GCA_964427675.1. GTDB lineage: Bacteria > Bacillota > Negativicutes > Acidaminococcales > Acidaminococcaceae > RZYP01. Next base: position 1,987 of record CAYRVN010000089.1, on the reverse strand, counting down.
CGCCGAATAAAAACGGAGCACTTGGGTCTACATAATCCCACAATAAGCCCGCAATGATTGATGAAAGTAACAGTCCAAATCCTTGAAGCATACCATGTAAGCCGAGAATCGTTCCTTTCAGGTTGACAGGTGCGGTCTCCGCGATAAAAGCTCTCTCCGCCGCTGTGTTAAAAGCCGTATAAACACCATAAGCAATGAATAACATTATAATAGCCGGTTTGCTGGTCAGGAAACCAAAACCCAGATATACCAAAGCAAAAACGAGATATCCCGGTACAATTATTCTTCTCCTGCCGACCTTGTCTGATAATTTGCCGGCAAACATGGATAACAAGGATGCTGATACATTAAATGCCAGATACAGCAAAATTACCTCTGAAGGTGAAAAGCCGCAATCCTTAGCACGCAAAAGCAGAAATATATTCGAAGAATTGCCAAGGCAAAAGATGAACAT
>CAYRVN010000089.1:0-1433 GCA_964427675.1 uncultured Acidaminococcales bacterium | reverse complement strand
TCGATCACGCCCACAATTGCAGGCGTTGCTCCAAGATTGGTCGTCAAAAATAAAGGAATCAAAGGATATATCATTTCTGTGCTCATATCTATGAAGAGACTGACCAATCCTATGATAAAAATATTAGATAAAGCAAATTTGCTTTGCATTTATTACAACTCCAATGCTTTTTAATGTGCTTATAACCAGCAAAACTTCGACATATCCTTACTATTCACAAGTATATCATGCTAGCGCCCCATAGATACCAATATTTAGCAAATGATGCCTTATATAATAAAAAAACACCACTTTTGCGGTGGTGTTTTTGCAAATAAAAAAAGTTTAAATAATATATGCAGATTTATTATGTCAGCACAATCAATGTCAGGCAAGGGAAACAACGGAGTTTTTGGTTTTCTTTGCTGCTCTCAACATTAAATCAACTTCTCTGATAACCTGTTTTTTATCCCAGTCCTTATCAATCGCAACAAGACCTATGCTCAAAGTTGCAATACCACAATCCTCGCTAGCCAAAACAACATCTTTTATTTTGTTCGTGATTTCCAGAGAATTCTCCATGTTGCTATCAGGGAATATGATAACGAACTCATCGCCGCCCCAACGCGCTACGACATCGATATTGCGCGTATACTTACGAAAAACATTAGATATATTTACTAAAACTGCGTCACCAGCGTTATGTCCTAGCTGGTCATTTATTTGTTTAAAGTTATCAACATCGATTGCCGCCACACACACAGAATAGTTTCCTCGCTTGTTCCTTTCAATTTCCTGAACAAGTCTTATGTTGAAAAACCACCTGTTGCCAAGCCTGGTCAAGAAATCAAACATAGCCATATAATGAAGCTCATAAATCATTTTGCCTATGATTGCGCCAAAAATGGCAAAAAGAATTATGGCAAAATAGACCACAACATCTCGCATGCTTGGGAAATAGCTTTCGCTAAGCCGTTGAATTAAAAAGGCAATTGAAGCGGAAGCCGCGCCTAATAACGTAAAAATTAGTGACGTATGTTTGTGGAATATTTTATTCGTGTAGATATACATTTGCTGGCACCTCGCAAAGGGCTGATTTATCTTAAAATGCAAATGACCGAGAAAAACGAAGAAGGATTCCAGAAACAATAAATGACCAGACTTAGTCTGGCCTGAAAATTTCAGCAAGGCTAGGCTGCAATTCAAACATATTGCCCATAAATAAAGCTACTTGTATGAATTCTATCATCTTTATAAGTGATTATCAAGTACCATATTGTCCAAAAACAGAATTTTTAAACTAAACACGATTTCATAGTAAAAAAGGCTCCTCAGTTTTCCTGAGAAGCCTTTTGCTTTTTTCATTGGTGCGGGAGACAGGAATCGAACCTGCACGCCTCACGGCGCTAGATCCTAAGTCTAGTGCGTCTGCCAGTTCCGCCACTCCCGCGGCA
>CAYRVN010000088.1:0-6013 GCA_964427675.1 uncultured Acidaminococcales bacterium | reverse complement strand
TTATTATCCGGAGGTTCCTGCCAATGAAAAAAATTGGTTTCATATTAATCTTTCTTCTTGTCTTTTTGTTTTTCCCCTTTCCCAAAAATATCGGCCCTCAAAATAAACCGGACTTGAAGTCTGTCACCAGTTCTGTTGAAACGACGGTGAAAAATTCCGAGTTTTCGCCACTTTCCTTACTGCCTGCACCTTCTTCCTGGCCAAGACCTTTGTACCTGGTTTGGCAAGCTGCCCACGTCAAACAAGCGGTGCAAGAGAAAGTGAACAAAGATGCCTGGGCAACTATTGAAAAGCTGCCTGCAACACTGCCACAAGCTGTGGTAGCAATTGAAGACCATCGCTTCTATGAGCACAGCGGTGTTGACATTGAAGGCATTTTCCGCGCGCTCCTTGCTAATATCCAAGCCGATGAAATAGTGCAGGGTGGCAGTACCATAACTCAGCAACTTATCAAAAATGCGATACTTACATCAACACAAACCGTCGAACGCAAAACACTGGAAATTTTTCTGGCATTAATTACAGAAAGCAGCTATTCGAAAGATGAAATTCTCGAAATGTACCTTAATAGTGCTTATTATGGTGCAGGCGCCTACGGTGTCAGCCAGGCTGCAAATATTTACTTTGCCAAAACTCCGGAAAACCTTTCTTTGGCCGAATCGGCTACACTAGCCGGATTGCTCAATGCTCCCTCTGCTTTAAATCCTTTCGAAAATCCGGAAGCTTGCAAGAATCGGCGTGATTTGGTTTTAAAAACTATGGCAAAGCGTGGCATGATTACCACTAATCTTGCGACAAATACCAGCAACGAACCAATCGTTCTTCGCGAAAGATGATCTTATATGAAAAAATGCGCTACAGCACATGCTGTAGCGCATTTTTAATTTATTAAACTTTTATCTGCCAAGTTTTTCTTTCATTATTTTCTTATAAGCTTCAACACCCGGCTGATCATACGCATCGACATCTGCCAGTTCACCTTCATAAGCGACACTCAGCATCAGAAAATACAATAGTTGCCCGACATAATAGGTTGTAAGTTTAGGCAGCTGATAATTAGCATTAAAACGCGAATCTTCGTTCAAAGCCTGCGCATTGGCTTCTAAAGCAATCTTTAAAGCCTCGTCTACACACATCCCATCATATTTGACAAAGAATTCCATCTGGCTAAAAGGGTTGCCTAGCTGCACGTCACAAGTTTTTTCAAGAATTTCTACAAACTGGACGACCTTGTTTCTGCGGCCATCCTGATGCTGCTGCGTCTGGGCATGCATATCTGTCGTACCAACAGCGGCAATAGGAGTTCTACCATAGTTTATCTGCTCACCCTTGCGGTTGCAGCGTTTACCAAGTGATTCTGCCAAAAGCTGCACGTACCACTCGCCAAGAGACTTTAATCTCATGGAATAAGGCATCAAAACCTCAATATCACAACCATAGCGTTCTGCTGCCAGATATTTTAAAACCGCATTAAGCAGTGCCGGATTCTTTGCAGGGTCTTCTTCACGGCAGGCTAGTTCCATGTCACGCGCGCCTGCCAGCAGTTCTTCTATATCAATACCAACTGCTGCTGCCGTAATAAGGCCAGGGTTACTCAGAACGCAAAAACGTCCGCCTACACCTTCCTTGATATCAAAAGTCTGCCAGTTATTTTGCTGAGCCAGTTGGCACAACGGTCCGACAGCTGCTTCTCCATCAAGATCAGTCACCACAGTTACATCAACTTCAAAAAGCTCTGCTTCCTTCTCAAGCTGTTCGTAAAAATAGACAAAAGCCGCAATGGTTTCCAGCGTAGTTCCCGATTTAGTTATCGGAATAAGCATAACTCTGGTTTTTCCTTGGCCAGCCAGTCTTTTATATTGTGCCTGACGTACAATTTCCTCCAACATTGAGGCATACTGATCCGCATCAAGATTATTGCCGCTGAAAAACACCTTGGGGAAGCCACGCCTTTCCAAGGCTTTTTTTTGATTCCAAAAGGACCCGGCATGTATGTCAAACAAAACTTTATTGCCTAAATAGGAACCGCCTATACCAAAAAATATTACCGCTTCCTTGGTATCCCATATTTGTTTGCTATAAGCTTTCAGTTTCTCAATGGATTGCGGTGTATTGGGATTACCTTCCGCAATCATCGGCAGCCGTGTAAAATAGACAGGCTCCGGGGCACCATTTTTGGACAAATGGCCTTCAGCTACACCATTGGCGCGTATCCTTGCCAGCCCTTTAACTGCCTGCTCAATTTTATTTTGAATAGAAATAATGTCATCAACTTTGATTAGTTTTTCACCGAGCATATTTGTATAATCAAAGCAAAAACCAGAATCCAGCTTCAGCTTTCCGTTTAAATCCATGTTTTCACCGCCAAATTTAACCTTCTTTTGCGACTATGTCCTTAAGGTATGCCAAAAACTTATCACGTAATTCTGGTTTTTTTAGTGCCTGTTCCACGGTTGCTTCCAGAAAACCCTGCTTATCACCGACATCATAACGGCGTCCCTCAAAATTATACGCTAAAATACTTTGCATTCTCGCCAATTCTTTCAGAGCATCAGTCAGTTGAATTTCACCGCCACTGCCCGGTTTTGTCTTTTCCAAAATGTCAAATATTTCCGGAGCAATTATGTAGCGTCCCAAAACAGCAAGTCTGGATGGGGCTTCGCTGACAGCAGGCTTTTCAATCATGTCTTTAACCGACCAAACCCTGTCGCTGATTTTGACTTTCGGCTCGATGATACCATAGCTTGAAACTTTTTCTTGCGATACCTCCTGGACACCCAAAATGCTTGACCCTGTTTCATTATAGACATCTATTAACTGTTTGAGACAAGGAGTATCGCTATCAACAATATCGTCACCAAGTAAGACGGCAAAAGGTTCACTGCCGACAAAATGTTTAGCGCACAAAATTGCATGACCAAGTCCAAGCGGTTCTTTTTGCCTGATGTAGTGAATAGAAATATCCGAAATTTCCTGCACCATTTTCAATATCTCATCTTTATGATTATGCTGAAGCGTCAATTCTAACTCTAACGAACGATCGAAATGGTCCTCAATCGATCTTTTGCTGCGACCAGTTACAATAAGAAATTCTTCTATGCCAGAAGAAATAGCTTCCTCAATTATATACTGTATGGTCGGCTTGTCGACTATCGGCAGCATTTCCTTTGGCTGTGCCTTGGTAGCCGGCAAAAATCTCGTACCCAGACCGGCAGCCGGAATAACTGCTTTTCTAACTCGTGTGTACATGCTATCCACGCCCTCTGTCTATTAAATTTACATTTAATACTATACCACAGTTACAATGAAAATTAAAACCCATTACTAATTATTCTGCAAAAACATATGTACTACTCAATTATGTATACATTTCAAAAAGGCAGGAATATTTACAGTTTTGACGAATTATTCGTTTCATATCTCGTTTGCATAAATTTGTAAAACAAAGATAAATATAAGCAGAAATTGCTAAAATGGGGGAATTATTAATGTTTAAAACAAATGAATACTTCGGAGGCCAAGTATTCTCTGTAGCGTTTGAAAACCAGGACGGCCCGGCAACTATCGGTGTCATGGAAGCAGGCGAATACGAATTCGGCACCAGCAGCACCGAATACATGACAGTAATCAGCGGCAGTCTCACTGTTCAACTTCCAGGCGAAACTGAATTCAAAACCTATCTGCCTTCCCAAACCTTTATCGTGCCGCCAAACCAGAAATTTAAACTTAAAGTTAGCGAACAAACCGCTTACTTATGCCTGTACAAGTAAAAAGTGCTGAAAATACAAAAAACCCCGAAAACATTGTTTTCGGGGTTTTTTTGATAAAATATTAACGTTTGGAGAATTGGGAAGCTTTACGTGCTTTTTTGAGACCGTATTTACGACGCTCTTTTTCACGTGGGTCACGAGTTAAGAGACCAGCTTTTTTCAAAGCAGGACGGTACTCCTCATCAACTTTGAGCAATGCGCGTGCAATACCATGACGGATTGCGCCTGCCTGTCCGGAGATACCACCTCCGACAACATTAGCGAGCACATCATATTTGCCAACAGTTTCAGTAGCTTCCAACGGTTGTTTAATGATGAGTTCCAAAGTTTTCAAACCAAAATATTTAGTAAGTTCACGGTCGTTGATAATAATGCTGCCTTCACCCGGAACCAGGCGAACACGTGCAACAGAACTTTTCCGGCGACCGGTTGCATCATAAGTAACTTTTGCCATTTATTTGCTCCTCCTTTCCGGATCTTATCTTACGTCGATTTCCAACACTTCTGGTTGTTGTGCTGCGTGCGGATGTTCCGAACCAGCATAAACGTGCAATTTTGTGTAAATCTGGTTGCCAAGACGATTTTTAGGAATCATGCCGCGAACAGCAAGTTCAACCATCCTTACAGGGTTTTTCTTAAGCATATCACCAGCAGTTGTGAAGGTGGTGCCGCCAAGATATCCGGAATGACGGAAGTAAGTCTTCTGGACCAATTTTTTGCCGGTCAAAACGACCTTATCTGCGTTAATAACAATTACATGATCTCCAGTGTCCATATGCGGGGTGAAAGTTGGTTTATGTTTTCCACGAAGGATTTTAGCAACTTCAGCAGCCATACGACCAAGAGTTTTATCAGCTGCGTCTACCACGAACCACTTGCGTTCAATGGTGGACGGTGTAGCCATATATGATTTCATCCTTGTCCCTCCCTATGAGTGTTTCGCATTCAATATACTTCTTCTCGACAATTCCGGGGCTAGTGGAATTGATGTCAAAGTCATATGCATATATTGTAAACATCTTTGCATCTTTTGTCAAGAAAATATCAATAAATATCAATAAAATACTTCGTCCAGATAAAGTCCCTGCGGTGGTGCGGCTGTGCCAGCCTGCCGTCTGTCGCCGGATGCAAAAATTTCTTTGAATCGTTCCAAAGTTATTTTGCCATGACCAACCCTTACCATGGCTCCGACCAGATTTCTTACCATATGATAAAGGAAACCATCCCCTTCTATGGTAAAACGCAGTTCTTGCTCATTTTTTTTTGTCCAGTCCGCCTTGTAAATATTTTTTATGGTCTTCACCGGTGCACTGCCAGCAGAACGAAAGGCGGAAAAATCGTGTTCTCCGATAATGACATCTGCCGCAGCCTGCATTAAAGACAGATCGGGCATTTTTTTGAATTGCCAGGTGTAATTCCTCTCAAAAGGATTTACTGCCTCTGTGATCAAAATACGATAAACGTAACGTTTCGCCAGCGCAGAATAACGAGCATTGAAATCAGCAGTAACCTCTTCAGCTTTCCAGACAACTATGTCCTCCGGCAAATAGCTTGACATGGCTTGTACTATTTTGTCAGTCGGCACTGTGCCACTCGTTGCAAAAGAAATAACCTGTGCACGCGCATGGACACCGGTATCCGTTCTGCCGGAAGCCGCAATTTTGATTTCTTCACCGAACATCTTGCTAAGTGCCTTTTCCACGATCTGCTGAATGCCAATGGCATTCTTTTGACGCTGAAACCCATGATAAGCACTGCCATCATAGGCAAGCGTAAGTTTCAGATAGCGCACAAAAAGCCACCCCATTTCAGAATTGCCATGGCAGCAAGTAAGAACGTCATCCCGCAAGCAGCCATCATATCCCTTTGTTGATAGGCAAGCTCATGCATTCTTGTTCTGCCTTCACCGCCTCGATAACAACGGGCTTCCATCGCAACTGCCAATTCATCGGCACGACGAAAAGCACTGATAAATAATGGTACCAGTATCGGCAGCATATTCTTTGCCCTTCTGACAATGTTACCTGAGGCAAAATCAGCACCTCTTGCTGTCTGGGCTTTCATTATCCGGTCTGTTTCTTCCAGCAAAGTGGGTATGAAGCGCAAGGCAATCGTCATCATCATCGCCAGTTCATGTGCAGGTACACCTATTTTTTTAAACGGTTTCAAAATTGCCTCTATGCCATCGGTCAAAACAATTGGTGAAGTAGTAAAGGTCAAAATAGAAGATATCATCAAAAGCA
>CAYRVN010000087.1:3061-6130 GCA_964427675.1 uncultured Acidaminococcales bacterium | reverse complement strand
TATATGCCTGGAAAGGTAAATCACTATGGAAAACAAGAAAAAATTGTTTAGGATATTGCTGCCGCTTCTGATTCTGGCAGTCATAGCTGGTATTTGGGTGCTCAAAAGCGGGCAAAAGGAAGAAATTAAGGAACAGGCTAAAATACCGGCTAATCCGGATTTTGCACTGCATGCCACTGACATCAATCTGGAAAAATTAAAATCCTATGGTTTACCTATTATGATTGATTTTGGTTCCGACAATTGCCCGCCTTGTCGTGAAATGGCCCCGATTCTCAGAGAAGTGAATGCTGAATACCAAGGCAGAGTCATCGTGGTTTATGGCGATGTCGGAAGATATCCGAAGCTAGCGGAAGGATTTCCCTTAGAGGTAATACCGACGCAGTTCTTTTTCACCAAAGAGGGTAAGCCTTATGTACCGGCTGCACCGAATAACTTGCATATGCAGATGTTCATTAATAGGGATACCAAGGAACATGTTTTGACTGCACATCAAGGATTTTTAAATAAAAAGCAGATTCAGTCCGTGTTTAAAGAGCTGGGTGTAAGTGATGTTAAATGAGTGGCTGGAAATAGTTGCTAATCTGATAACGCAAAGTACGTGGTTGGCTCCAGCCCTTGCGCTGCTGGCAGGGGTGCTTACTTCCTTCAGCCCTTGCGCCTTAGTGAGCGTGCCTTTGGTCATTGCTTATGTTGGCGGCTCTGGACGCGATAATCCAAGAACAGCTTTTAAACTTTCGTTGCTTTTTGCTCTTGGGATGGCGTTAACCTTTACCTTAATGGGCATTTTGGCAGCGTTGTTTGGTCAGTTTTTGGGCACGACTGCCAAGTGGTGGTATCTCATTCTTGGCACGTTGATGGTATTAATGGCTTTGCAAGTCTTAGAACTGTATGAGTTCATTCCATCCGCATATCTCACTGGCAAAAGCACAAGAAAAGGTTATTTGGGTTCTTTTTTTGCAGGTATCCTGGGCGGCGTTTTTGCGACGCCGTGTTCGACACCGGCATTGGTTGTTTTGTTAGGGGTTGTCGCACGCAGCGGCAATGTGGAGTGGGGTGTTTTGCTCTTGCTGCTCTACTCGCTTGGTCACAGTTTTTTAGTTTTGCTGGCTGGGACATCAGTAGGGTTGGCCAAAAAGATTACCAGCAGTCCGGAGTATGGTTTACTGAGCAATATAGTTAAATTTGCAATGGGTGGTGTAATTCTGCTGATTGCCTTTTATATGTTCTATTTAGGATTTTAAGGAGGAATTGTCGATGAAAATTAAAATATTGGGATCAGGTTGTAAAAATTGTTTGACTTTGGCTGATAACACCAAGGCTGCTCTTGCGGAATTAGGTGTCGAGGCGGAGATTGAAAAGGTGACAGATTTTGCGGAAATTGCGAAATACGGCGTGATGTTGACTCCGGGTTTGGTAATTGATGAAAAAGTTGTTGCCTATGGCAAAGTGCTGAAACCACAGGATATTGCGAAAATTATTGAAAAGAATAAATAAGCATAAAAAAGTTGCTGCACTTCACTTTGAAGAGCAGCAACTTTTTTTGTAATGAAATCTTTACAATCCCTTAATATCGTTTTTACAAAGATATGATAAATTGAATTTGTAAAAGAGTATCTGCAACATTTATTGAAAGTGGGGATGATCTATGGCATTACAAACAGGTGCTGGTTTGCTGATACATAGGTTTAACAATGGTATTATTGAAGTTTTGCCGGGTCATCCCCACTGGTTGCTTTATGCGAAGGAGCTATTCCTATGAAGAAAAAGATCTTAATCGTAGCTGCCTCAATAGGCTCAGGTCACATGCAGGCTGCTAAAGCGCTCAGAGACGAATTTCTTCGCAAAAGTCCTGATGCGAGCATTCATATTGTTGATTTTATGGATCAGGATAGTTCGCTGGGACATATTATCAAAGAGACCTATCTGAATATGATCGACTATATTCCCAATGCCTATGACCTGCTCTACCGCTATTCGCAGGAACCACGTTACGGCAGTAATGTCAAAAGCTTGTTAGCTTTGGTCATGAAAAAACGTATGCGCAAACTGTGCCAAAAATACCAGCCGGATTTGTTGGTTTTCACGCATCCTTTTCCCTGCTGTGCTGCTGCTTATCTTAAGGCTAAAGGACAGATTGCCATACCATTGGCGGCAGTCATAACAGATTTTTCTTTCCACCAGATGTGGCTGCATCCGGCAGTGGACTCTTATTTTGTGGCCAATGAAGAAACAAGAGAAGAACTTCTGCGCAACGGGATTGCTGCAAGCCGCGTCTATGTAACTGGAATACCGATTGCGGCTAAATTTTCCGAAAGTGCTGTGAGCACGAGAGCGGGATTGCCCAAGCTTCCAACCATACTTGTAATGGGCGGCGGCTTCGGGTTAGGAGCGTTGGAAGAGACCGTCAGCAATTTGCTGCAGGCAGAGCGACAAATGAAGATAATTGTTCTGACTGGTAAGAACGATTCTTTGCTGAAGAAGATCATGCTGCTGCGGGATGATACTTATCATCAACTTTCCGCAATTGGTTACACAGAACGTGTAAACGAAATCATGGCGGCAGCAACGCTTTTAATTACTAAGCCTGGCGGCCTTACCTGCAGTGAAGCACTTGCCATGCAATTACCGATGCTGCTCCTGAAACCTTTGCCGGGGCAGGAAGAAGAGAATGCCAAATATCTTACACAACAAGGTGTTGCTCTAAGGCTTAGTGATTTGTCAGCTCTGGCAAGTATTACAGACAGCTTGCTGGCTGAACAGGAGATTTTGCAGCTTATGCGCAGGAAAGCTAAGGTTATAGGCAAAGCGGCAGCCGCAGGCGCTGTCACCGCTATACTGACGGACGAATTAAATGAAAATGCAGATATTTATTCGGCAATGTGATAGGCGAGAGAAAAGAATTAAAGGAGGAGAAAAATGCTTGAAACAATAAAAGCAACATCTATGGAAAGTTGTATTCATATGATGCTTACGGCGGTGTCTCCTTTGCAGAAAGTATTGGATAAGCCTGGTTTTACGCATGAGGTTTGTAATAGGCAGGCGCTTATTATCCTGAAAAATGATGGG
>CAYRVN010000087.1:0-2961 GCA_964427675.1 uncultured Acidaminococcales bacterium | reverse complement strand
CATCATGCCAGAGCGAAGCTTTTGAATGGGCACAAGGCTTATGAGCTGTGGGCGCAGTCACGCAGCCAGGATTATGCAGTGACCAAAGATGGTATCTACCAAGAAGGAGCTGCTCCCTTGCTTCTTCCCATAAAAAATGCTGAGATTGCCGCAGATTTTTTTGATTGGGTCTGTTATGAAGGAGACGAAATATTTTATGACAAGGTGACCAGTAAGCTGCTGCCTTTGGCACAACGTTCAACTGCAGGGTTATTCCTTAATTATGCACAGGAAATGCTCAAACTGACTGCAAGTCAAATAGATAGTAGTGCTTTCAAATATAGAATTATAAATTAATGATATTTTGCTGGATAACTTAATATGTTGTTAGATAAAAGGATTAAAAATGTGGCAAGGGTATATTTCATACTCTTTTCACATTTTTAATCCTTTTTTGTCGCAATTTGGCGATATAATAATTAAACTGCTAATAAGTGTAGACAGTGAAAGTCAGGGAGGTTTTTATGAAGCAATTAGATGCTGACTGCATAGTTAATATAATCGGAGGATTATTGCTTATAGGATTGGCTGTGTGTATTCATCTGCTCAAACCAATGTTTTTTTCTGATCTTTGGCATGTTTTGTTGAACAGAGATATGCACGAAATCATAGCTTATATCAACTCGTTCGGTGCCTGGTTCTGTAATTGGTGAAGAACATAAATTAGTTCCTATAAAAAAGTTGGTGCACTAGAAATGAAGTGCACCAACTTTTTTTATTTTTCCATAAACCACAAACCATTGTCATTGAATAACAGCACTGTTTTCCCGCGGATGCGGCAGACATAGCGAATGCCGATGCCGCCCGCTTTCAGTGAAGCGGCTTTCCTGATATCCAATACTTTGTCGATTGCAAATACTCGCCCATCTTCCCAGATGATGGACGTGGGAATGGCTTTGCCGCTGGTCTCGTGCCTTACGTTAACTGTCAGGTCAATTCTGTTCATAACCAACACTTCCTTATTTAAAGAAACTTACTGGGTGAATTACATGGTCTTCTTTGGGGTTGAAACCTGTCAGACTGCTGTCTAAAAGGCAGGAAGCACGCAAGAGCGATCCATGACCGAAGCGGCTGCGGATCGCATCTATGGTATGAGCAAGCGATTCCTGTTGCTCACGCTTTTCGTCAATGTTATCAAAAAGCGACAGTTGTATATTGTCCTTTTCCGTCACAAGGCCTATGGCACGCACGCCTATGCTCCGCAAAGGACGCTGCCAGGAATAATTGGACAGCAAAAGTTCCATCGCTTTAGCAAGTATTTCCGTACTAAGATAGGAGGGCGATTTGAGCTGCCCCTGCCGCGTGCAGGAATATAACAGATTGTCTCTGAGATAAATCTGCACGCCTGTACATTTTAGCCCATAGTCTCTGAGGCGGGCTGCTACCGATTCAGCAAGGACGGTAAATACAAGGCGGACGTCATCATTGTTTACTAAGTCCCTGGGGCAGGTGGTGCCGTTGCCGATGGACTTAACGGCTGTGTGCTCTTCAATTTTACGGACAGGAGCAGTGTCCAGACCATTGGCAAACAGCCACAATACTTCGCCCCATTTGCCGAGGTTGCTCGTCAGGACGCCTGGATCAACCTGAGCGAGACCTCCGATGGTTGTGAGACCAAAATTGTGCAGCTTCTTAGATGTTGATCTTCCCACATAAAGCAGATCTTCAACGGGCAAAGGCCAGACGATTTCCTGGAAACTTTCGTGAGGAATCATCGTCGTAGCATCAGGTTTCTTCATGTCAGAACCAAGCTTGGCAAAAATCTTATTGAAGGAGAATCCAACGCTGACAGTAATGCCCAGTTCTTCCTTAACACGTTTTCTTATGGTATCTGCTATCGTCTTGCCGTCACCAAAGATGTTTACCGAACCCGTTACATCCAGCCAACACTCATCGATGCCGAAGGGTTCAACCTGATCCGTATAATCGTAATAGATTTTGCGTGCCAGACGTGAGAAATGCAGATACTTGGCAAAATCCGGCGGTACCGTTATGAGGTCGGGCGCTTTCAGTTTCGCTTCCCAGATTGCTTCGCCTGTTTTAACACCAAGTTTTTTGGCAATCATATTCTTGGCCAGAATAATGCCATGCCGATTTTCCGGATCACCTGCTACGGCTACGGGAAGGTTGCGTAGCTCCGGTCGATATAGGCATTCTACTGAAGCATAGAAATTATTCAGGTCAGCATGCAGGATTGTTCTCATCCTATCACCACCAATACAAACATATGTTCGTTATTAGTATAGCGTAAAAACAATCGCCAGGCAAGCAGTTTAAATAAAGAAAATGCTGCGGAATTTTCTTTTCATATTATTCGTCAAGTATACATAAGTGCACCCAGCCAGAGTAATACTCAGAGCAGTATGGTTATGGTAAAATGTAATCAATCCAATAAAAAGGAGGCCTTTCTATGAAAGAAAAAATAAGGATAGGTATTGCCGGATATGGTAATTTGGGTAAGGGAGCGGAGCTTGCGGTGCAACAAAACAGTGACATGGAGCTTGTCGCCGTTTTTTCACGTCGTCCTTTGGCCTCCACAGCTAGTGGCGTGCCGGCTGTTTCTGTCAAGGAAGCCGCAAAATATATGGATAAAATTGATATCATGCTGCTCTGTGGCGGTTCAGCTACAGATCTGGCTGAGCAGGGACCATTTTTTGCTTCCATGTTTAATACAGTGGATAGTTTCGATACCCATGCTTTGATTCCCGAATATTACGAGACAATGAATAAGACTGCGAAATCAGCAGGCAAAGCCGCTGCTATTTCTATCGGCTGGGATCCAGGGCTGTTTTCGCTGAACAGAATGCTCGCCGGAGCTGTACTGCCTAAAGGAACCGACCACACGTTCTGGGGCAAGGGCGTTAGTCAGGGACATTCGGATGCTATCCGCCGCATTACGGGCGTGAAAGATGCCAAGCAGTA
>CAYRVN010000086.1:0-6255 GCA_964427675.1 uncultured Acidaminococcales bacterium | reverse complement strand
GGTTTAATAAAATTGAGGATTTCTGCATGTGGTACTGGTGTTGCGCCAATTTTTAGAACAACTTTCTTTGCCGCTGTCTTTTCTGCTTCTTTCTTGTCGCCGCCGCAACCGGCTACGACTGCCAGCAAGCTCACAAGAGCAAGGGCTACTGCCAAAATCTTTTTCATGGTCATCTCTCCCTTAATTTTTTCTTAATAACCCTCTAAATAAAAAAACTCTTTCCGAGGAAAGAGAGTGAAAATCACTTTCCTCTCATCTTCCAAGATTCTACTTGCAGGATTTAGCACCAATAACGTAAACGCTTGGTTGCCGGGTGTCATAGGGCCTGTCCCTCGACCGCTCTTGATAAGAGTAATTATTAAGTTAAAGCTATACTACACTATTCCGCTAGGAATGTCAATTATTATTTGCAAAAAAAATAAGCATCTTTGCAGATGCTTATAAATTTTTATGATTGGTCGGAGCGGCAGGATTTGAACCTGCGACCCCCTCGTCCCAAGCGAGGTGCTCTACCAAACTGAGCCACGCCCCGAATCACGAGATTTATTATACCTAATAAAATAGATTAGGTCAATCTTTTTCTATTCTTTACTGTATTTTTTTATGCCAACTTTATAAAAATCATTGCCTTCGCAATCAATACAAACAATTGCGGGGAAATCAACCACATCATAACGGCGAATTGCTTCCGGTCCCAAATCACCATAGGCTAGTAATTCCTGGGCTTTTATTGATTTAGAGATAACCGCAGCGGCCCCTCCAATTGCCACAAAATATACAGCACAGTTTTTGACAATAGAATCTATAACTTCTTTGGAACGGGATCCTTTGCCAATCATGCCTTTCATGCCCTGTTCCAAAAGCGTCGGAGTATATTGATCCATGCGGCCACTGGTCGTTGGTCCTGCTGAACCTACAATCTGACCTGGTTTTTCCGGTGAAGGCCCTACATAATAAATAACGTTGCCTTTAATATCTATAGGCAGTTGTTCACCTCTGGCTAAAGCCTCAGTCATTCTTTTATGTGCGGCATCACGGGCTGTATAAATTGGTCCTGTAATACGAACACTGTCACCAGCCTTCAAGGATTTTATTGTTTCTTCGGTAAGTGGCGTCGTAATGTATTTAATCGTTTGTTCTGCCATATCCATCCCCCCTACAAGACCACTTGCGCACAACGTGCAGCATGGCAATTAAGGTTGACGGCAACCGGCAGTGCGCCTATATGTGTTGGTGCATACTCAACATTGACGGCTACTGCTGTCGTCGACCCGCCAAGACCTGATGGTCCGATGCCAGTCATATTCACTTTGCGCAAAAGTTCTTTTTCAAGTTCCGCGTATCTTGGATCCGGATTATGTTCACCAACTGGTCTTGTCAAAGAATGCTTGGCCAAATAGGTTGCAAGCTCCATATTGCCGCCAATACCAACTCCTACCGTTACCGGAGGGCAAGGATTTGGTCCTGCACTACGAACTGTGTCAACAACAAACTTGATTACGCCATCAACACCATCAGAAGGTTTAAGCATTTTCAAGGCTCCCATATTTTCACTGCCGCAGCCTTTAGGGGACAGCGTCAGCTTCACTTTATCGCCTTTAACAATTTTTGTATGTATTATGGCCGGCGTATTATCCTGCGTATTTTTTCTGTCAAACAAAGGGTCATCAACAGAAGATTTACGCAAATAACCATTAATATAACCATCAGCAATACCGGCATGAATGGCCTCATAAAGGTCGCCGCCTTCAAAATGAACATCCTGACCTATTTCTGCAAAAACAACGGCTAAACCGGTATCCTGACAGATTGGGCAATCAGTTTCTTTGGCAAGCTTGGCATTTTCAATGATTGTTTCCAGAATTTCTCTGCCTAGTGGAGATTCCTCATTTGCAAGAGATGTTTCCAAAGCTGCCATCATTTCATCCGGCAGGTAGTAACAAGCATCTTTGCTGAGCTTACTTACAGCTTCAGTTACTTCTTTAACATCGATAGTACGCATAAAGCACCTCCGACAATTATCTACCTACACGTTTCATCGTATTAGCTCTGACAACTTCAGGATCAACATTAATACGAGCAACGCCAGTCTCGATAGCTACCTTGGCAACGGCAGCAGCAACAGCAGGTGCTACGCGCGGATCAAAAGCGTCAGCCACAACATAGTCAGCACGCAAATCTTTCTCATCAATCAAATCGGCAATAGCCATAACAGCAGCGATTTTCATTTCTTCTGTGATTGCTCTGGCACGTACGTCCATAGCACCGCGGAATATGCCAGGGAATACTGTTACATTGTTAACCTGGTTCGGCGCATCGCTGCGGCCTGTTCCAGCAACTCTGGCACCTGCGGCAATAGCATCTTCATAGGTTGTTTCAGGCACAGGGTTAGCCATGCCGAAGACAATAGCATCTTTATTCATGCTGGCAATAATTTCTTTAGTGAATACATGTGGAGCGGAAACGCCAACCAAAACATCAGCGCCTTTAGCAATATCAGCCAAATTGCCTTTTTCTTTATTCTTGTTAGTGACTGTCTTCAAATAATCCTGAATACGATCAAGCGGAGCATCTATACCATCATACAAGGCACCAAAGCGGTCAACCATGATGACATTTTCAGCTCCCATATTGACAAGGAGTCGACCAATTGCAGAACCGGCCGCGCCGCAGCCGTTAACTACAACTTTGACCGTCTTGAGGTCCTTCTTGACAAAACGCAATGCACCGATTACTGCTGACATAAGAGCAATGGCAGTACCATGTTGGTCATCATGAAAAACTGGGATATCGCAGATTTCTTTCAATTTGCATTCAATGTCATAACATTTAGGAGAAGAAATGTCCTCCAGATTAATACCAGCAAAAGAAGGCTGCAGCAATCTTACAGTTTCAATAAATTTATCCGGATCTTTGGTGTCAAGACAAACAGGAATTGCGTCAACGTCACCAAAAGTTTTGAAAAGAACAGCTTTTCCTTCCATGACTGGAATTGCTGCTTCTGGTCCGATATCACCAAGACCCAAAACACGAGTGCCATCGCTGATAATTGCTACCATATTGCCACGGCAAGTATAGTCAAAAGAAAGGTCTTTGTTTTCCTTAATAACCTTGCATGGCTCAGCCACACCTGGAGTGTACAAAACGGAAAGATCATGACGATCTTTCAAAGGCACTTTGCAAGCAGTAGTCAATATTCCATTATTTTGTAGTCTAATTTCAAGAGCTTCTTCATTAATTGTCATTTTAATTCCCCCATTTACTTGTAAATAGCGTACACTAATAGTTTATATGATTCATTATTTTTTTGCAAGTTTATATTTTCTTTTTTATTTGCACTATTTCCGCTTCTGGTTTTTCGCCTTCGTTAACAGTAAGAACAGCAAAAGTTGGGCCCTGCTCATCTCTCGGTAAAATGGGGCTTCCCGGATTTATGAGCAAAATATCGCCAAACCATTTAACCATCGGAATATGTGTATGGCCAAAAACAGCAATATCTACATCAAGTTTACGTGCCCACCAGGCTATTTCATTAATTTGGTAGCCATACATATAATGGTGTCCGTGCGTAAGCCAGATACGCTTGCCGGCAAGCGTAATCAATTCATCAATATTCGCTTTGCCATCAGCTGGGTCAGTATTACCTGCCACTGATAAAAGCGGCAGCTTGGTTTCATAGGCCAGAAACTTACCATCCTGGCTATAATCACCTGTATGAAACCAATAATCAACCGGTGGCGCCATTCCCAGCACAAGCCGCATAGCTTTTTTGCTGCCGTGAGTATCGCCTGTTATCCCGATTTTCACTTTATCTTCTCCCACATATCACATAATTTTTTAATGGCCTTTGCTCTATGGCTCACCTGATTTTTTTCTTCCATTGTTGCTTCACCCAAGCCTTTATGAAGTTCTGTTGACCAGAACAAAGGGTCATAGCCAAAACCTTCGTCACCCAATTTATCGTGCAGGAGCATCCCTTCACAAATGCCTTCCGTTTCTGCAAGTACTTTGCCAGCAGGATTAGCTACGGCAAGGGCACAACGAAAACGGCACGTGCGTTTCATATGAAATTTCATTGTTTGCAAGAGCAGCTTATTATTAGCGTCAGCATCTGCTTCCTCACCGGCGTAGCGTGCAGAACGAACACCCGGTTCACCTTTCAGGGTCTGTACTTCAAGACCAGAATCATCAGCTATACATATTTTGCCGGTCATTTTTGCATAATACAGTGCTTTCTGTCTCGCATTAGCTGCAAAAGTTTTGCCAGTTTCTTCCGGTACCGGAATATCAGCGCATTCTTTCAAGGATTTAAGTTCAACATCCATATCTTTCATTAGCTCTTTAAATTCCTCGAGCTTGCCTTCGTTTGTTGTCGCGATTATTAGTTCCTGCATTCTATTTACCTACCCGCTCCGCAATTTTTCCTAAAACTTCTTTTTGCGCTGCAATCAATTCATTACAGCCTTTTTCACTAAGTTCCAACATTTTCTTCAATTGCTTCTTATCAAAGGTATGTTCCTCGCCAGTTCCCTGCAGTTCCACAAAATTACCGCTGCCCGTCATGACGATATTCATATCAACTTCTGCACTGCTGTCTTCCTCGTAGCACAAATCAAGAATTTCTTCGCCTTCCACGACACCAACGCTAATCGCTGCCAAAAAGTCCTTGATTGGGAATTTTTTGTCTTCCGGACATACTTTATTCAATGCAATTACCAGCGCAACGAACGCTCCCGTAATGGAAGCCGTTCTTGTGCCGCCGTCAGCCTGAAGAACATCGCAGTCAATAGTAATCGATTTCTCGCCTAAGGCTTCCAAGTCAACTACACTGCGCAAAGAACGCCCTATCAAACGCTGAATCTCCTGAGTGCGACCGCTTTGTTTTCCTTTTGCTGCCTCACGAGAATTTCTTTGTTGTGTCGAACGCGGCAGCAGTGAATATTCAGCCGTAATCCAGCCCTTGCCTGTTCCAGCCAAAAATCTTGGTACTTTTTCCTCAATAGAGGCATTGCAAAGCACACGCGTATTACCCATTTCAATAAAAACAGAACCTTCCGGATAAATTACAAAGTCTTTGGTCATCTTCACATTTCTTAATTGTTTGCTTGTTCTTCCGTCTGATCTTTTCATTTCTTCCCCCTATATGCTTTCAATATTTCCATTTGTTTTATTCTGTACAAAAACATACTGCCATTTTCCTGTCTTTTTTTCTTTGCGTGCTTCGTCATAAGCTTTTTGTCGGCACCCTAAACATGTAAAGTCGTCAATTATCGCTATAAAAGCGTTCTGACTGCCAAAACGAGTGTTTTCCGCTGCAGTCTGAATCGTAAGGTAACCATTGCATTGCTTGCAATAGTGTGCAGTCTCCACCTGTTCCTCACTGATGCCTTCTTCATCATAATATATGTTTTTTCGACGGCTCCAACTTTCTCCGCATTTTGCCAAAGCTTCGCTGCTGAGTTTTTGACGATTCGTCCATAAATCGCCAATTTGTCTGATAAGCTCATCAACTCTGGCATTACATTTCCCATCCTGTTTTCTGAGACCTGTCTGATCAGGCTCGATAACATTACTATAATCCAATTCTGCCATCGCCAGTATTATTCCGGTATTAACGTAAGGCAAAGCAGCTTCAACAGAATAGCCTCCTTCCAGAACAGCTATATCTGCTTTTAATTTATCGGCAAGTCTGGCATACCCTTGAGCCGTTACTGACATTGAAGCCAACGGATCACTGAAATGATTGTCCTGCCCTGCAGAATTAATGATAATTTCAGGCTCGAAATCATCAAGTATCGGTCTTATTATACCATCAAAAAGCCTGTGAACGCCTTCATCCCCCGTACCAGGCAATAGCGGCAGATTTATATTAGTTCCTAAAGCGGCAGGACTGCCTGCCTCATTGGGAAAACCACTGCCGGGATATAAAGTGCGCCCATCCTGATGAAAAGATATATAAAGTGTATCAGGATCATGATAGAAAATATCTTGTGTTCCGTCTCCATGATGAACGTCGGTATCCACGATGGCAATTTTCCTGACTCCATATTTTTGCCGCAAATACGCAACCATTACAGCTTCAATGTTAACAACACAAAAGCCTCTGATACCATGTACAACACGCATTGCGTGATGTCCGGGAGGTCGAACCAAAGCAAAAGCACGTTTTACTTCACCACTCATGACAGCATCAGCAGCAGTCATACAACCACCAGCCGAAACAAGATGAGCGGGCGTAATCAGCTGTGAAATTGC
>CAYRVN010000085.1:0-6337 GCA_964427675.1 uncultured Acidaminococcales bacterium | reverse complement strand
ATTTATCATGGCAAAAATTACTAAAGATACTGGCATTATTGATGCTGTACAGCAATATCCGGAAATCATTGAGGTTTTCCAAAACTATGGTCTAGGCTGTATCGGCTGTATGGCTGCTCATTACGAAACAATCGGTCAAGGTGCTGGCGCTCACGGTTTGGATGTAGATGCCTTGGTTGAAGATATCAACAAAAAAATCGGTGAACACGCAGAATAAGAATTAACGAAGGGGATGCCTCAATAAATAATTGAGGCATCCCCTTTTCTCTGTAAAAAATAAAAGAGCCACTTCTCTTCTGATTCGTCTCCGGGCATAAAACCGAGCATTGTCATCAAAAACATCGGTACAAGCATTTATTATTTTTATGTTTTTTTATCGCATGAATTTTGCTTTGCATCGGCAGGTATCACTACCTGCTATTTTCTTTTTCAAGAGCTAAAAGTTTCTCCTTGCAATCCAAGCCGCCGGCATAGCCAATTAATTTGCCATTAGCGCCGATTACTCTGTGGCATGGTATTATTATCGGCAAGGGATTTCTATTGTTGGCCATGCCAACAGCCCTGCATGCTTTGGGTTTCTCTATCGCTTTAGCAATATCACCATAAGTTCTTACTTCACCGTACGGAATATTAATTAAAGCTCGCCATACGTCTTGCATAAATTGCGTTCCGAACGGAGCCAATGGTATTGAGAAACTAAAACGTTTGCCGCTAAAATATTCTTCAAGCTGCTGGATAGCCTTATCAGCTAACTCGCTTCTTTTCTCACCCTTTTTACAGCCTTGCTTTTCAAAGTTAATCTTAGTCAAAGCAGTACCGTTATCTTCAATTGATAAGCAGCCAATAGGAGAATAAAAATATGCTTTATTATCCATAATATACCTCCTGTTATTCAATATACAGTTTTCTCAGTACACTTATCTCTTCTGCATAACCAGGCACATCGTTCGGTGTTTCTAAATAAAATGGCAGTTTTTTCAAGACAGGATGATTAATTATTCTGGACATTCCATCAATTCCTATGGTTCCTTTACCAATGCAGGCGTGCCTATCCTTGTGACTGCCAAGAATATTTAAACTGTCGTTGCAATGCACAGCTTTAAGGAATTCCAAGCCAATTTTATCATCAAATTCTGTTAAAACGCCATCTAAATTATTTGCAACATCATAACCACCATCAAAAACATGACAGGTATCGAGACATACCCCGATCTTTTCTTTCTGATCTAATAATTGGATAATTGCATTCAGCTCTTCAAAAGTCTTGCCGATTTCCGTCCCCTTACCTGACATAGTTTCTAGCAAGACTGTTGTTTTTTGTTCTTCAGTAAGAGCAGCATTCAACATGTTAGCTATCAAGAAAATCCCTCGCTCGACACCCTGCCCCGAGTGACTGCCTGGATGAAAAACATAGTAAGTGTTAGGAAGATTCTCCAGTGTTTCCAAATCTTCTTGCATAACTTGTAAGGCGAAGTTCCGGATGCCTTGTTCAACAGAACAAGCATTCATAGTATAGGGAGCATGGGCCATTAATGTGGCAAAGTTATTGCTTTCTGCCAACTCAATCAATAACCTCATATCATCATAGTTTACCTTCTTAGCTTTCCCGCCACGCGGATTACGCGTGAAAAATTGGAAAGTATTGGCATTTATACTCAAGGCTTCCTTGCCCATGCGATAGTAACCCTTGGCTGTCGATAAGTGACATCCTATGTTTAACATTATTTCCCTCCATTGCAAAAACAGAGCGCAACCCCTTAGGTCCGCCCTGTTTCAATTCTATTTCTTTATAAAAATTCTTGTTAAAACACAATCCTTGATAACTTCAAGCCCTGCTTCCTGAGCAGCTTGAACAACTTCCTGTTTATCAGCTCCTGGTTGCAGCCAAACGATCTTAGTCCCTTTTTCTGCAGCAGCTTTAACTGTTTCCACCGCAATTTTAGGTGGTACAACAACGTTGACAACTTCTGGAATTACAGGCAGTTCTTCAATACTTGGATAACATTTTGCACCGTCAATTTCCGTAAGGCCTGGATTAACAGGATAAACTTCATAGCCAGCTTTTACAAGGCGATTATAAATTTTACAGCCAAATTTCTCTTTATTGTTTGTGGCTCCAACAACAGCCCAAATTTTCTTCTGTACGGCTTCTTCTAACATCGGCACGTCCCAACCTCTCATTTTTCCTGTACCGCCTCTGGCAAAATTGCATGAGGAACATAGTCAGGAGTCTTTTTTATAAAAGCTATCTCATTGCAGTATGGATATTGCGGACAATGGACGCACTCTTTCCATACTTTTTGCGGCAAACTTTCTTTAGCAGTTTCAGTATAGCCACATTTAATGAAAAATCCGGGCTGATAGGTTAAAGTGAAAAACATCTTTACGCCACGCTCAATACCTTCTTTTTCCAAAAGTTCAACAATATTCTTGCCAATACCTCTTTTTTTATGCTCAGCATCTATAGCCAAAGAACGTATTTCCGCCAAACGATCCCAAACAAAATGCAGTGCTCCGCACCCTAAAACTTTATCATCTTCAACGGCTACTATATAATCACGCAAGTTTTCATAAATACTGTTGCGGGAACGTGGCAGCATCAAACCAATCGATGCATAATAATTACATAATTTATGAATATGTTCTGCATCATCAAATGTAGCTTTTCTATAAATAATCACGTTCAAAACCTCCTGCTTCGTAAGTTTGTACCATAAATAATACTACGTTACTAAGAAAAGCACAACAATATTTTATTAGCTCCCATTTGAATTTTTCTACATGTTTTTTGCTTCAAATAGAAATGCATTTTTCTTAAGCAAATCGTTTTATAGTCTTATTTATCTTTCAATCTTTTACGTCTTTCAAGATATAAATCTGCAGCTGCCAGTAAAGCAACTATCATAGCTGACGGCCTAGGCGGGCAACCCGGAATAAAAATATCGACAGGTAAAACTTTATCAAGTGCACCAACAATTGCATAAGTTTCGCCATAGGTGGCACCACCTGCTGCACAAGCGCCAACTGCTATGACAACCTTAGGGTCTTCCATCGCCTCATAGGTCATATGCACAGCTTTCTCTAAGTTGCGTGTAACAACTCCTGTAACCATAACAACATCGGCGTGTCTAGGCGATGCTACGAATGAAATACCAAAACGATGCAAATCATAAAGTGGATTTGAAAGCGCACCCATTTCGAAATCACAAGCATTGCAGGAACCGGCATCTAAATGACGTATATGAAGAGATCTACCGGGTTTAATATTAATAACCCGACCAACGTCAACACTGCTATCAGCTAATATTTCCGGCAAAGCTTCAAGATTAGAGTGATATAAGGCACAGTCAGCGCAGGCTTCTACACATCTTCCACAAAACACACACCTTTTGTAATTAATAACCGGTCTGTTATATTCATTAATTGTTATGGCATCAACAGGACAAACCTTCAGGCATTCACCACATTTATCGCATTGAGCTGTATTACAATTCAATTCTCCGCGAAACTGCTTAGAACCGACGGTATCAATATCTTCGGTCTGTATCTTGCCAGTAAAAATTGCTTCTATTAATTTAAGCATAGGTTCTCCTCCTAGCGATCAAGACAGGCGTAGCAAAGTTCAAAGCTTTTATTAACAAGAGGAAAGTCAGGAATAATCTCTCCATGCAAAGCGATTGGCAACGCCGGCCAATTAGGATAAGAAGCCGATCTTACGAATAACCTGTAGATCCTTTCGTTATTGTCGAGCATGAGCCAGTGTAGATCACTGCCACGTGCAGACTCGCTTATTCCCCAACTGCCTTCTTCAACCCTATAAGTTAAGTTTTCCACACACAACTCTGAAGCATTTTCATTATTGAGCATCTCTAGTATTTGTCGAACAATCTTTATTGACTCTTTAACTTCTTTTTCTCTAACCAAAAGTCTAGCTTCGACGTCTCCTCCTTGCTCTGTAACTGCATCAAAACTAAGTTCAGGATAAATTCCATATGCGAGGTCTTTCCTGCTGTCACGCTTAATTCCTGAAGCGCGTGCGCCAACACCTACCATCGCGAGGTCAATTGCTGTTTTCTTTAAAACAATGCCTGTATTTTTAACACGATTCAAAAAGTCACTTTGTTCGGATAAAATTTGCACCAGTTTCTCATATTCTTTTTCTATCATATCCACAGTTTTGGCTATAATATTTATTTTCTCTTCATCAATATTGAGAATAACCCCTCCGGGGACAACTACACCCCGCAAAAATCGATTCCCCGCAACCTGTTCATTGCAGCGCATCAATAATTCTTTCAATCTTGCGCCGATATTGTTTGGTACGGTAAAACCAACTCCAGCACAAAGGTTGCCTGTGTCACCAACATGATTGTATAAGCGTTCCAGTTCGGCAAGGCAGATTCTGACTAACCATGCACGTCTAGGAATGGTTTTATTCGACAACTTTTCAACAGCCTGGCAAAAAGAAAGTGTGTTAGCAATTGAGCATGCGCCACAAATTCTCTCAACAATAAATAAAGCTTCTTCAATAGTTTTACCTTCTACAGCTTTTTCAATGCCTCGATGAGTATAAAACAACTTGGCATCAAGTTGCAATATTGCTTCACCAGCCTGGCTAAAACGAAAATGTCCAGGCTCAATTATGCCAGCATGAATCGGTCCAACCGCAACTTCAAAAAGGCCTTCACCTTGTGCTGTGGCAATTTTAAACTCGCGCTCTCCATGAATGTCTTCATTTACGGCAACGTTTTTACGCAAAGGATAAAACCCTTCTGGATAGCTTTCGTGCAAGACCAACGGTCTTAAATCAGGGTGACCCAAAGGTTCAATGCCAAACATGTCATAAATTTCGCGTTCATACCAAGCCGCTGCAGGAAACAGAGGTGTAAGAGAATCATACTTTAAATCTTCTACTGTTTCAAACTGCGCCCTTACAGTATTAATATTATGGGAATTGCTATCTTCGAACATACAATAAACTGCATAGCCTTGACCAATAAGAGTTTCATCACAGGCAAACATAGCAGTCAGCGGTTTCCTGCCATTATGAGAGCAAGCATTTGCAGCTGCCCTTAGGCCAGTAGATTTTACTTTAATCAAAGCTGAACACCTCCAACCACTATCTGCGCCGCTTCAAGCAGCAAACTGTTTAAATAAGGCATTCTTTCCAATCCCATACCAACAACAATCGACAGTATTAGCAGTACTGCTAAAAAAGGAGTATCTGTGTGATCTAACAAATCCGCATACGCCTTTCGTTTAGCTTTGCCACACAACATTCTCATTACATGATAAAGAATACCAATCAGGATTCCTGCTAATAAAAATATCATTACGCTTCCAAGTAAATATTGACCATTTTTAAATAGAGAAAAAATAATATTAAATTTACTAAAAAACAAACCAAAAGGAGGCATGCCGAGAATAGCAAACATACCCATGAGTAAAAATGTTGCGGTATGAGGCGCTTCTTGTATCATGCCATGAATTCTCATCATATTTTTTGTTTGATATTCTTGAATAACTGTCCCCGCAATGTAAAACAAAACAAATTTAATCAAAGCATGGTTAAACATATGTAACAATGTAGCTCCAACAGATATACTGCTGAAAACGCCGAGCCCGACAATCATGATGCCTATATTCTCCATACTTGAATAAGCAAGAAGTCTTTTTATATCACGCTGTACTACTACAAAAGGTACTGCGATTGCTATTGTCAAAAAAGCAAATGCAAAAAATAGATTCATGATAAAATCAGTCCCCATAGTGGGTATTACTATAATCATGTTGCGAATTAAAACATAAAGAGAACAAGTACATAAAGCTCCAGAAAGGAGGCCGCTTATCAAAGAAGGTGCTTCGCTGTAAGCGTCTGGCAGCCATGCATGCATAGGTGCTAAGCCAACTTTTGTACCATAGCCGATAAAGATAAATAAAAAAGCCAACTTTACAAGTGATGGATTAAGTAAATCCGCATGTTGACTCAGCCATAACCAACTTAAAGCTTTTTCGGTTCCCGTCGCCGTCAGCTGCGCATAGTACAAAATCATCGTTCCTAAAAGAGCCAGGCAGATGCCAACGGTGCAAACCATAATATACTTCCATGTTGCTTCAAGGGCCGATCGTGTAAATTTGAAAGAAACAAGTAATGCCGAAATCAGTGTTGTTGCTTCTATACCGACCCACATCAATCCCAAATTTTTTAGCAGCAAAACAAACATCATTGTTAAAATAAACAGGTGATATAAAGCATAATACCGCCCGATGAGTTTTGGTGTACGGCTAAGATATCCACGCTTATGCTCACGCACAAGATATGATTTGGAAACCCAGG
>CAYRVN010000084.1:0-6429 GCA_964427675.1 uncultured Acidaminococcales bacterium | reverse complement strand
TATATACAGCCTAGTAATTGTATCATTAGTTTCATCTGATTGCAAGCGATTAGCATAAAAAAGCGGTTATGCCAATACTTGACCGCAGAAAATAAATTTCTGAGCACCGACATAACCGCTTTTTAGCAATTTATTTTTGTCCAGGATCGACAAAATCATGTATTACAGCACCAGGCGCCACCATCGGAATAACCAGATCGCCCTGGTCAATTACTGCTTCAATCACAAAAGGTTTCTTGGCCTCTTTAGCCTGCGCGAGGGCGGTTTTGAATTCTTCGCAGGTTTTCGCTGTCACGCCATCTGCGCCACAGGAACGCGCAAAAGCAACAAAATCAAATGGAGTCAGAATTGTCGATGAGTAGCGTTTGTCATAGAAGATTTCCTGCCATTGTCTGACCATGCCCAGGCAACAGTTGTTGATCACGATACTGACCAGCGGCAAGCCTTCATTAACGGCAGTATAAAGCTCCATGCCGGTCATCTTGAAACCACCATCGCCGGCAATATGCACAACCTGTGCTTCTTTCCTTGCCAGCTTTGCGCCAAGAGCAGCGGGCAAACCATAGCCCATCGTGCCGCAGCCGCCCGAAGTCAAATGATGTCTTGGCTCATCGATCAGTAAATGCTGCGCGGCCCACATCTGATTCTGGCCTACATCGGTCACAAAAATGGTATCAGTACCTTGATAGTTGCGGTTAAGCTCCGTCATCAGCCAAGGTGCTGTTAGTTGGTCCCCGTTCTTTGCCGATTGGTCTTCAGTTTCATCCCAGGCACGAATGGATTCCCACCAAGGTTTAATCTCCAGTTTATTCACTCTTGATGTTAATAAATCAAGCGTATCCTTCAAGTCACCTACTAAAGGCAGTGCCGTCATCACGTTCTTATCAACTTCGGAAGGATCTATATCAAGCTGAATGATAGTTTTTTTCGAAACATAGCGGTTGCGATCACCGGTAACGCGTTCGCTGAAACGGCTGCCAGCTACCACCAGCACGTCTGCATTGGCAACAGCCATATTAGAAGCTATATGACCGTGCATCCCTGTCAGACCGAGAGATTGTGGATTACTGCCGGGAAAAACGCCCAGACCCATCAGTGTGCTGACTACCGGCATGCCGGTTTTTTGCGCGAAGGCCAGAACTTCTTTTTCAGCAGCGCTGTGAACTGCGCCGCCACCGACCAGCATCACGGGACGTTCGGCATTGTTAATTGTTACTGCCGCTGCTTTCAGTACGTCTTCGATATTTTCTGCCGTCTGTAACTCTGCTTGCTCCGCTTCCGGCTCCACCCATTCTACTTCGCCGCTCTGAATACTACTCGGCACATCAACCAGTACAGGACCTGGCCTTCCCTCCTTGGCCAGACGAAAAGCCTGTCTCAAAGTCGGCAGCAAATCTTCCGGCCGACGTACCAAAACATTATATTTAGTGATAGGAATCGTCACACCGACAATGTCAATTTCCTGAAATGAATCACGGCCCAGATGCTGAACCTGTACCTGGCCGGTAATCGCTACTAATGGTACCGAGTCCAGGTAAGCAGTCGCCAATCCTGTAACAATGTTAGTTGCTCCCGGACCTGAAGTAGCAATGCAGACACCCGTTCGACCGCTGGCACGCGCATAACCGTCAGCAGCGTGAATCGCTCCTTGTTCGTGCACTGTCAAAACATTATGCAAGGGGGCGTCGTACAAAGCGTTATACAAAGGGATGACCTGGCCGCCCGGATAACCGAAGACCGTATCAACACCTTGTTCCAACAAAACTTTAACGATTGCTTGCGCTCCTGATAGCTTCATATTTTCGATTTCCCTTCTCAATGTTTAATCAAATAGCTTTCTTTTGTACGGAATAACCCATGGACACAGCCATGATAGCAACCTGTTTGGCTAAAATCTTGACAGCCTGCTCAGCACACGCAGTAAATAAAGTGATGCGCAGTTCCAATTCCTTAGCATCCTTCGAAGTGCTCATGCGTAGATCCTTCACGCCCAACCCTTGTTGTGCCAACACGCGTAGAACCCTCGGCAACAAAGTCTCTTCATTTTTTGCTTTTACTACTAAAGTGTCTGACATTGTAATACCTCCTCGAATTTTATTGTGTGATGGACAGTTGGGAAAATAAAAACGCCCCTGCTTATGCAGGGGCGTAAAGTACGCGGTACCACCCTAATTTCTTACTCTTTTGCACCAGTCCATCAACCGGCTCAAGCCTAACGTGCTTGTTACGCATCATGCTACTTGGTTTCCCTTTCGCTGACGAGTTCATGGGTGATTTACTCGACCAGGGCTCCGTACCGATTTCCACCAACCATCGGCTCTCTGTGACTTTGCATCCTGACTTTCTTCCCAATCATAACCTTTAAATGCCTCTATGAAGTTAGAACTATTATCCTATGTAGTTGATTATTTGTCAATCAGCTTTAAAGGAAAATATTTGTTAAGCAAGTAACACTTTTAACAAAATTTAGCAACTTTTTAAATATTTTTCCACCATTATTGTAATTTTTTCATGATACGTGTCTGTATTAACGGCCAAAACTTCTTTGATTTTTGGAGCAAAACTGCCATCAGCTGGTGACAAAAACTTTCCATAAAGCGAGGCATATAATTTACCTTTTTCGTCTGTTGGCATCAGTTCAGCAGCTTCTGCCTGAACGATCCCTGCAAATTCTGCCATCGCCGCCAGCAACGCTGGTTCCTTTTCTGCAAGACACTGCAGTGCGCTGAGCCACAAAATATTTTCGAATTTGAAATATACTCTGCCTTTCAAGACTTTGGCAACATCGCCAAAATCCGCTCCCAATAAATCAGCATTAGCTATACTCAAACGATAATTGCAAGCTTCGGCAATAGCCGCATGCACAGCAATATCATCATGCAGCGCTTTGTTTTCAATAACTGCATCCAGCCCGATAGCGGTCAAGTTCACTTTGTTACGTGTAAGTTCAAAGCCAACCAGATAATGTTCTTCCGGCGTTATTGCTTTGCCTGTTTTAGATAAATACAGTTCGAAATCGATATCCCATGGCGTATTTTTCAGATAGGAATTATACATGGACTGGGCGTGCATGATGACTTCTCCATACTCCAGCACGATGCGTCTCAAAATTTCAGGAGTGTAATGCAGCGTCTCATTCCCAACTTTAATCGGGCCGGCGAGATAAGAACCTTCGACTGCCTCTCTGAATTCCTGCGGCAACTCCAGATAACGTTCTTCAACAGCGAGATCGGTCAATCCCTCAATCTCCAGATTAATTTTATCTGCAAAATCAAGGCCAATCATGCTGTAACCATAAAGCAATACTTTGACAAGCTCTTCTTCCGTAGTCAAACGTGTTGCACTGGCAGCATAACCTTCCTTGTAGCCGGTTGCAAAAACCGCCCATGTTGCCGAGTCAATTGCTTCCAGAAAATTGCGCTGCAGTACAGCGCAGTCAGATGCTGTATATTCTACGAAAACGGGTTTGATCTGTTTCTTATTGAAAAACGGCGTGAGGTGCTCTTCGGCATTGCCGAGCCAGTCGCTGAAGCCCACACTCAGACCTTTAGTTCCGCAGGCCGTTGGTCCTGCCCATTTAACAAGACGTCTTAAAGCCGCTGCATTATTGGAATTTAGTCCCATAATTTTTATGATGATACCATTCTCCATGCTTTCGTCTTCAACCTTAAACATGGAAACTCCCTGGCATTCCTTTGTTGCTGCGCAAACCAATTTCCTGCCATCAGCCGTATCGACCAGAGCCAGCCAGCCTCCACTGATTTCGCTAAGAGAAGGTGTTATTATTTTTCCTGCAGTTGCTGCTTCCATTGCTTTTATTGCCCCAACCTGTTTAATTGCCATAAAACTTATCCTCCATTATGTAACTTTTCGTATAAAATACTCTCTTAAATATTATCTACGTATGTGCCCTTTGATGCAAGTCCTATAAAATCAATTAACCACTGAAGAATTTTGTCAGCATTTACTATATATTGTAGTATGTCTGAAATTTATACAAAAGTTATCAACCGTTATTAACAAGTTATCAACTGTTTTTTGTGGATATCTTTTGATTTTTCCACATTATTTCCCAGATTTTTCGTCAAAATCTTTAATATTTCTATTTTTATACACTGTTTTTCCCGATTTTATCAACACCCTGTGGATAACTTTGTTGATATTATCCACTTTTTCCACTGAACACAAGATATTGGGTCAGCGCTTGCGAAATTGAGTGATAGAAAAGACTAATAATCCTAGCCAGATCCAGCCAAAAGACAACAAATGACTAAACGTAAATTCCTCTCCGTAGACGAAGATTCCAAGCAGTAAAGTTATTGTTGGAGAAACATACTGCAAGAAACCAACAATGCTTAAAGGCAGCAGCTTTGCGCCAGCAGTAAACAAAATCAATGGTGTCGCCGTCACAGCACCGGCACCAGCCAAAAGCAGCAGAGTCAAGGTATCACTATGCTGCCAGGCAGCATTGCCCATATCTGCAAGATAATAGAGATAAGCGAGAGCAATAGGCGAAACGATGAAGGTTTCCAGAATAATACTGGTCATGGTTTCCACAACCAAGGTCTTCTTAATCAAGCCATAAAGAGCAAAACTTAATGCAAGGCTGATAGAAATCCAGGGAAAGACGCCAATACTCCAGATCATGCTGCCTACGCCGATCGCCGCTAATAAAACAGCTGCCTTGATGGAGTTATCCAGTTTTTCATGCAGATAAAATACTCCCATTAAAACGCTGACCAGCGGATTGATGTAATAGCCCATACTGGTTTCTATGATATGACCAGAGGCAACTGCCCAAATGAAGATACCCCAATTAACAAGTATCGTCAGTCCTGCCGCCGTAAGTGCCGTCAGCTTCTTGCGATCGGTAATGATGGTCTTTGTTTCTTCGACAAACGCCGGCCAGCGGCCCGTTAGTTTGAGCAGAATGCCAACAAAGACGACTGACCAGAGAATTCTGTTGGCCAATATTTCAAAAGTGGCGACGCCTTGGATACTTTTCCAGTAAATTGGCAATACACCCCATATGACATACGAACTAAGACTGAAAATCACGCCTTGTCCAAAACTTCCCTTTTCTTTCATACTATTCCTCTATTCTTAGGTTTTCACTCTATCATAAACGATTGACCTGATAAATGCAACGAATCGCCTCTCGCCTAAAATTTGGTGACATAAAAAAAGACAAGGTCCCATAAGACCTTGTCTTTTGAATTTTTTAAAAATCAACCTAATCTTTGTCAGTTGCTGCTGGCATGGAGCGGCTGGCCACAATATCCACACCCAGCCCAAGAATATTTGGACAAATGACCTGACCTTCAGCAATCGGAGCTTCAACAATCACATTGCGTAAAGCTTCCGCGCAGGCCAGCACTTTTTCTTTGGGCAGACTTGCCTTCGAAACTACCGGCAGCAGAGCAAGAGCCCCGTTTTTCACGCGCACGGTCGAGGTCAGCATCCTTTTGGGAGCCAATATTTCCTCTTCGGCATATTTTTTGCCTCTTGGGCAGCTGTTACCAACAACTTCTGTCACAACTCCATCAGTAATAGTAGCAGTCATTTCACAGCCACGCGGGCAAACAATACAAGTCAAAACACGTTTATCTACAGCCATACTCACGCCTCCCGATTCAAAGCGACTGTCAATGAGCCTTTGATTAATTTCGTTTTTTCAGCTGGCAAATCAAGAGCTATCATCTCACTCGGTTTAGCAACGAGCAGCATTTTGCTCATAATTAAGGTATCGCCGCTTTTTACTTCCAGTTTAACCCTGTGTTCCGGGTTAGCAACACGCATAAATAGACGTGCAGCTTCGCCTTCCTGTGGTAAGGAAAGTTTTTGCGGTACACAAGTACGAATGCCATTACCAGCTTCGACATTAACAACAGTCAACTCTTCATCCAGCTGTTCTAAAGCTGTCAATGCAGCAAACTTACCGGCAATTTCTGCCTCTTCCGAAACAAAATCAACCAAATCATGCACATGAACCACATTACCTGCCGCAAATACGCCCGGCATACTGGTTTGGCGGCGTTGATCTACAATCGGTCCGCTGGTTAAAGGATGCATATCCAGGTGCAGACCTCTGGACAATTCATTTTCCGGTATCAAACCGACAGATAACAGAACAGTATCACAATCAATATCAAACTCAGTTCCGGCAATCGGCTGCATCTTTTCATTAACTTTAGCAACAGTTACACCAGTTACGCGTTCATGGCCGTGGATTTTAACGATAGTATGGGATAAATACAAAGGAATATTATAATCTTCCAGACATTGTACGATATTTCTGGTCAAACCATTGGAAAAAGCACAAATTTCCAAGACAGCTTCTACTTTGCAGCCTTCGAGACTCATACGGCGGGCCATAATCAAACCAATATCGCCGCTGCCGAGAATAACTATCTTTTTGCCTGGCAGGAA
>CAYRVN010000083.1:2736-6545 GCA_964427675.1 uncultured Acidaminococcales bacterium | reverse complement strand
GCGCAACTGAAGGATCCGGCAATAAGAAATGCGTTTTGTAGAATCATGAAAGACGATAAAAAACGCAAAAAAGCTGTGTTGGAAAATTATCAAAAGCAGTGCAAAAAATGTGGTGTACCAATTATGGGAGATGATCATTACTGCCCTGCTTGCGAAAGAGAAAGAAAGAGTGCTCTATGGCAGAAAACAGCAGAAATTTTGTATTCGGCACCTTGGTTAACCTACGAGGAGTGTCTAAATTACGTTAATTGTGATAAAATGTTATTCAGTGAAATTAAATCAAATATCAGAAGTAAAGTTTATTTAAAGATTGCCGAGGAAGGATGCACTGCTGAAGATAAAGTATTTGCAACCTTACTGGAACTTGGCATAGTGCCGGAAAAACTTACTGATGAATTGATTGAAGAAACGGTTGAAACACTGCGGAGGAATATTTATGTATCTTCATCTAGGGGCAGATTGCGTAGTAAAGAGTAGCGAAATAGTAGGAATTTTTAGCCTGCTGGATAAAAAAGCGAATATTTACGAAGAGTTTGTCAGACCGAACCTTGGAAAATACAAGGTAGTTGATTTGGCAGGGGATATCTTGCCTTCCAGCTGTATTGTCACCAAAGATACATTGTATTTGTCAGGAATTTCGCCAGGCACTTTAAAACGGCGCAAAGAAGAAGACTTCGGATTAAACGCAGTTTACAAAAGATAAATTTTAGATTTCGGAGGTTTCTATGGCTAGTATTGAAGAAGAAATTGCAGTACATGGTAGTTATGATGCGGGGCAAATCCAGGTATTAGAAGGTCTGGAAGCTGTTAGAAAACGTCCGAGTATGTATATTGGCAGTATTTCCAGCCGCGGTTTGCACCATTTGGTCTCTGAAGTTGTTGATAATAGTATTGACGAAGCTTTAGCTGGCTATTGTACTTTTATTCAGGTTTTGATTCACAATGATAACAGCATAACCGTCAAAGATAATGGCCGTGGTATTCCTGTTGATATGCACAAAGTAGGAAAACCGGCGGTTGAAGTCGTTATGACTATTTTGCATGCTGGCGGTAAATTCGGCGACGGCGGTTATAAGGTTTCCGGCGGGTTGCATGGCGTTGGTGTTTCCTGTGTTAATGCTTTGAGCGAAAAAATGGAAGTAGAAGTTCGCCGTGCTGGTAAGATATACGGGATAGAATTTTCCAAGGGAAAAACAGTAGTCCCCTTGTACGAAAAAGGGGTTACGGAAGAAACCGGTACAACCGTGCATTTCTTGCCAGATTCGTCAATTTTCACTGAAACAGTCTACAGTTACGAGACTTTAAGGCTGCGTATCAGAGAATTAGCCTTTTTGAATAAAGGTGTAAAAATTGAATTACGTGATGAAAGAACTGGCGAAGGCGAAACATTCCACTATGAAGGCGGTATCATTTCGTTTGTAAATTATATAAACCGCAGTAAATCTCCTATTAACGATAAGCCAGTCTATATCGAGGGCGAAAAAGACACGAATATTGTCGAAGTAGCGTTGCAATATACTGATACCTACAACGAAAATATTTATACTTACGTTAATAATATCAATACCGAAGAGGGCGGCACGCATTTAAGCGGCTTAAAACAAGCGCTTACAAGGACAATTAACGATTATGCCCGTAAAATCAATGCCTTAAAAGAGGGCGACGAAAACCTCAGCGGTGATGATGTTCGTGAAGGTCTGACTGCTGTTTTGAGCTTGAAAATCAGAGATCCGCAGTTTGAAGGACAGACTAAGACAAAACTTGGTAATAGCGAGATTCGTGGTATCGTCGATAACATGATCAGCGACGGTTTGGCGGAATTTTTCGAAGAAAATCCGGTCGAAGCAAAAAAAATCGTGGAAAAATCCATTATTTCTGCCAGAGCACGTGCGGCTGCGAGAAAAGCAAGAGAGCTGACTCGTCGTAAGAGTGCCTTGGAAATAAGTTCATTGCCTGGTAAGCTTGCCGATTGTTCCAGCCGTGATGCTGAAAAAACTGAAATTTACCTCGTAGAGGGTGATTCCGCAGGCGGCAGCGCTAAGCAGGGACGTGACCGTGGTTTTCAGGCGATACTGCCTTTGCGCGGTAAAATTTTGAATGTTGAAAAATCACGTCTGGACAAAATCCTCAGCAACGAGGAAATAAGGTCTATGATTACAGCTTTCGGCAGCGGTATCGGCGAAGATTTTGATTTATCAAAAGCTCGTTACGGCAAGATTATCATTATGACTGATGCTGATGTCGACGGTGCTCATATTCGTACGCTGTTGTTGACCTTCTTCTATCGTTATATGCAGCCTATGATCAGAGCCGGTCATGTTTATATTGCACAGCCACCTCTGTATCTTGTCAGAAAAGGGCAAAAACATTATTACGCTTATAGTGATGATGAGCTGCAAAAGACACTGGATGAAGTTGGCAGAGATAGCAATCCTTATGTTCAGCGTTACAAAGGTCTTGGTGAAATGAATCCGGAACAATTGTGGGAAACGACGATGAATCCGGAAGGACGTACTATTTTGCAGGTTAAACTGGAGGATGCAGCGGAAGCTGATATGATTTTCTCCATCCTGATGGGCGACAAAGTTGAACCGCGTCGTCAATTTATCGAGGAAAATGCCAGCAAGGTACGTAATCTCGATTTGTAAGACAAGGAGAGCCTTATGAAAATAAAGAGAAATTTATCTGATGCTGATATGCTGAAGGGCTTCAAGGAAGAAAGAAGTTTTGAAACAGAAATTCTTGAAGACAGCCACGTTGGCAATTCTTTGCGCAGACCGAATAAAGTCGTTAAAACAGGTAAAGAATTATTGTTGCCGGCAGAAGCTCAGGAGAAATTAAATAAATATTTGCTGGAATTAAGCATGGAATGGTTTAAAAACGGTAACGGCGAAGTCGAATGGAAGGTCCTGAAGGAAAAAGACCAAATCATCATTAAGCCGGCACCGAGTAAAAAGAAAGGCAGTTAAGTAAGTTATGAGTAAGTTCGATCTTAATTTACCGCAGGGTATTTTAAGTTTATGTCAGTTTAAACAGGAAAAAATTATTGTGGTTGCCGGCGGACGCAGGCCTGAAATGGCCTGGCTGAAGGAAGCTGCCTCTACCAAGAGAATTTTTTGTGCTGACCATGGCATTGATTATTGTTATGAAGCAGGTATTTTACCTGACTTTTTGTGTGGTGACCGTGATAGCGCCAGCCAGGAAAACTGGCTTTTAGCTCAAAATGATGGAGCAAAAATCAAAACTTTTGCCCGCGAAAAAGACGATACAGACTTGCAGCTGCTTCTG
The DNA here is from genome assembly GCA_964427675.1 of uncultured Acidaminococcales bacterium. Lineage (GTDB taxonomy): Bacteria > Bacillota > Negativicutes > Acidaminococcales > Acidaminococcaceae > RZYP01. The sequence continues at coordinate 3,257 of CAYRVN010000083.1, read as the reverse complement.
AAAGAAATTCCGGAAAACAGCTGCGTACTGGCTACAGGTGTCTGGGGCGGACGTTTTGACCATCTTTATGCTAATATTTTTAGCTTACTGGCTTGTAAAAGGCAAAAGTCTGCTGCTATTATTCTCGCGGACCATGAAGAAATAATGGTTTTGCTTGGTGCAGGCGAAAAAGTAACGTTTGTTCCTTCGCAAAAACCAACAGAAATATCCCTGCTGCCTTTCGCTACCGAAAGTAAAGTATCGATTTCTGGCGTTAAATGGCCGCTAAAAGGTGCAATTTTATCTCAAAATCATCCTTATGCGATCAGCAACGAATTAATTGCCGAAGAAGTTACAGCAGATTGTGAATTCGGATGCAGCGGCTTTTATTTAAAGTTTATGAAAAATATTTTGCGGTAAATACTTTAAATGCACTAAATTCAAGGTAAATTGAGGAGAAATATGGAACAATACGACCCAGCAACAATGGTATTTTTGGTTATTGCCGCTTTTATAGCGTCTTTTATTGATTCAACAGTAGG
>CAYRVN010000083.1:0-2636 GCA_964427675.1 uncultured Acidaminococcales bacterium | reverse complement strand
AGGAAGGTAAGGTTTTGCCTGTCTGGATAGAAGACGAAATGAAGAAATCCTACATCGACTACGCAATGAGTGTTATTATTCAGCGCGCATTACCAGATGTGCGTGACGGTCTGAAGCCTGTACATCGCCGTATTCTTTACGCTATGCAAGAAGCAGGTATGAGCTCCAATAAGCCATATAAAAAATCGGCACGTATCGTCGGTGAAGTTCTCGGTAAGTATCACCCACATGGTGATTCTTCTGTATATGATGCCATTGTGCGTCTGGCACAGGATTTTTCTACCAGATATCTTTTGGTAGATGGTCATGGTAACTTTGGTTCTGTCGACGGCGACTCCGCGGCAGCTATGCGTTATACTGAAGTACGTATGGCCAAAATATCCGAAGAGATGTTGGAAGATATTGAGAAAGAAACCGTTGATTTTGTACCAAACTATGATGAATCTCTGAAAGAACCAAGTGTTTTGCCTGCCAAGATTCCGGCACTCCTGGTAAATGGTTCTTCCGGTATCGCTGTTGGTATGGCTACGAACATTCCGCCGCACAATCTTTGCGAGGTTATAGACGGCCTGGTCATGCTGATTGATAATCCGGAGGTTGAGATTCCGGAATTGATGACAGCAATCAAGGGACCGGATTTCCCGACCGGGGCTATGATTCTTGGTAACGAAGGCATTGTCAGCGCTTATACTACCGGCCGCGGTGTTGTGAAGATCAGAGCAAAAGCTCATATAGAGCCAATGCCGAAAAATAAGAGCAGAATTATTGTTACTGAATTACCATATCAGGTTAATAAGGCGCGTCTGATAGAGAATATTGCGCAATTAGTGCAGGATAAAGTCATTGACGGCATTACTGATTTGCGTGATGAAAGTGACCGTAAGGGTATGCGTGTCGTCATAGAATTACGTCATGACGTAGTTCCAGATGTCATACTCAATCAATTGTACAAACATACCAAGATGCAGGATTCCTTCGGTATCATTATGCTGGCATTGGTTAAAAATCAGCCGATGGTCCTGAACCTTAAACAAATTCTTGAATATTATCTGGAGCATCAAAAAGAAGTTATCGTCAGAAGAACGCGGTATGAACTTGGCAAAGCCAAGGAACGCGCTCATATTCTGGAAGGTTTGAAAATAGCTCTTGATCATCTGGACGAAGTTATAACAACTATTCGTAACAGTGCAAATGCTGAAATTGCAAGAGCTGCTTTAGTAGAAAAATTTGCTTTGAGCGAGCGTCAGGCACAAGCAATTCTCGACATGAGACTGCAGCGTTTGACAGGTCTCGAACGTAAAAAGATAGATGATGAGTACATAGATGTGCTTGAAACTATCGATTGGCTGGAGAGCGTTTTGGCTGACGAACATAAAGTTCTTAATATTATCAAAGAAGATATACTGGAAGTAAGAAAACGTTTTGGCGATGCTCGCCGTACTGCTTTGACGATTGATACCAGTAATATCGAAATCTCTGATTTGATTGCTGAAGAAGATATTATTATCACTATCAGCCATCAGGGATACATTAAGAGACAAAGCCTTGATACTTTCCATAACCAAAAACGCGGAGGCAAAGGTCTCAGAGGCGGCAGCGGTAAAAAAGTTGACGATTTTGTCGAGCACTTGATGCTGGGCTCTACACACAGCAATATTCTGTTCTTTACCAATAAGGGCAGAGTATATCGCCAAAAAGGCTATGAAATTCCAGAAGGCAGCCGTACTGTCAAAGGAACTTCGATAGTAAATATCCTGCCTTTAGAGCAGGGCGAAAAAATAACAGCCGTTATTCCGGTTAAGGAGTTTATGGACAACCAATATCTGTTCATGGCTACCAACCGCGGTACCGTCAAGAAAACGACGCTTACAGATTTCGACAGTACAAGAAAGATCGGCTTGAATGCCATTACGCTTGATGAGGGCGAAGACCTGATCGACGTCAAAATGACCGACGGACATTCCAGTATTATTCTCGCGACCCGCAATGGTCTGGCTATTCACTTCAGTGAAGATGATGTTCGCCCAATGGGCAGAACAGCCCATGGTGTACGTGGTATCTTGCTTGGTGCTGATGATATCGTTGTTTCTATGGATACAGTTCCTGAAAATGGAGAAGTTCTGACTGCTACCGAAGAAGGTATGGGCAAACGCACGATGATCAGTGAGTATCGTGTCCAGACTCGTGGTGGTAAAGGTGTTATCAATCTTCGTGTTACCGAAAAAACAGGCCATGTCGTAGGTGCTATTGTTTTGTTGCCACAACAGGAAATTATTATGGTAACGGCTGCCGGTTTGATTATCCGTTTAACGGCGGATGGCATTTCGAAATTCGGCCGCAATGCGCAAGGCGTCAAACTGATTGATCTGAACGACAATGACAAAGTTGTTGCTATTGCCGTAGTTGAAGAAGAAGACGAAGAAGAATAATTTTGAACGGGGGTAATTATTACCCCCGTTTTATCTGCCAATATGGGACAAAAACAATCCCGGCAGGACTTTTAAAAGAAATTTATTCTATTTTTGTAAAATTTGTGATAGAATACAGTTGCATTTTTATATATTTTGATTTTTTTGAATCAAATCTTTATTTTAAATCTATTGAGGATGTGAAGTAATGAGTTGTCTTAAAGAAAC
>CAYRVN010000082.1:0-6550 GCA_964427675.1 uncultured Acidaminococcales bacterium | reverse complement strand
GTAGTATTGATGTCACTAAAAGAAAAGTAAAAGTGTGAAAAAGCCTTATTTTATGGGTTTTCCCGCAGTTTGATATATTCCGTGTTGGCAGATTGGCAGTCACGGGATGGAGTGGAAATTACTCTGTGTGAATGTATCAAAGGCGGCAAAACCTGAAAAAATGACGTAGGGTTGAGTTGCCCGATTTGTTGTCATAGGGTTGAGTTGCCTGATTTGATAACACGGAAAACGCCGATTTTCTGCTTTTGCAGAGGGTTGGGTGGCTGGATTTGTTGTCGGAGGAAAAGGAGGAAAGATAGATGGCTTTTGATTTCAAAAAAGAATATAAAGAATTTTATATGCCGAAGAATAAGCCTGAGATAGTAAATGTTCCAAAGGCTAACTATATAGCGGTAAGAGGCAAAGGAAATCCAAATGAAGAAGGTGGTGCATATCAGCAGGCCATAAGTGTTCTATATGCTGTTGCATATACTCTGAAAATGAGTTATAAAACGGATTATAAAATAGAAGGCTTTTTTGAATATGTCGTTCCTCCGCTTGAAGGGTTCTGGTGGCAAGATGGCGTTAATGGTGTGGATTACACAGACAAATCTACATTCAATTGGATTTCTGTCATCCGTCTTCCGGATTTTGTTTCTAAAGAGAATTTTAATTGGGCGGTAGAGACAGCAACAAAAAAGAAAAAAATTGATTGTTCGTCTGTTGAATTTTTAACCATTGATGAAGGACTTTGTGTACAGATTATGCACTTGGGTTCTTTTGACAATGAACCGGCCACAGTGGCGTTAATGGACGAATATTTGAAAGAAAATGGTTATACTAACGATATTACTGCTACAAGGCTTCACCATGAAATTTATATGTCTGATGCAAGAAAGGTTGCTCCAGAAAAATGGAAAACAATCATAAGACATCCGATTAAGAAAATTGAGTGCGCTTTGGAAAGCACAGATGTGACCGCTGTTGATGAGTTTGAAAACTTAAAATCTAATCTTGGATTAGAAGTGGTTTTAAATGAAATGATGCCTGCGGAATTAATAGAAACTGGATATCGAAAAATGTCTGTAAATGAAGCGGCGTATATAGAGCCACTGTTTGAGATGGCACCTCAAATGGTGGTTGATAAAATAAATAGAGCGGCAGTTGAACGTGCATTTAAGGAAGCAACTGCTAATTCATATAAGTGTATTTTAGACCCTACAAAGCATTTAGCGACTATTAAAGGTACTACAGATGTGTATATAGGTGGAGCGTTAGATAATAAAACAAACCAAGTGGCTGGGCAGGCACGTTGGCTTAAAAATGATGCACAGTTAACGGTATCAAATCTGCCTAATGTTGCTTTAAATGCGTTCAATGCTTTATCGGTTATTACAGGCCAGTATTTCATGTCACAAGTGAATTCTAATCTAACCGAAATCAACTCTGGAATCAAAGGTCTTCAAAAATATTTGGAAGACAAAGAGGAGAGCGAATTAGAGACAGCATTTCAAGAATTAGCGGAAATACTATCACATTTACAGTTTATACAAAATAGTAGTGATAGAGTGAACAGTACAATTGTACAACTAGACTTAATTCGAAAGGTATCAAAAAACTCAATAAACTTGCATAAAAAACAAATTGATAATGTGATAAAAACTTACACATCTGCGGATAAAGAAAATGCTATTACAGAAAACCTAAACAAAATCAGGAAAAGCTTAATACAGTATCGATTTGCTCTATACATCTATAATCTTGCGCATATATTAAAAATATATTTGAGTAATATTACAGATGTTGAAGAACTAAGTTTATACCGAGATGAGTTAGAAACGATAATAGCTACATATAAATCTGCATTTGAAAAATCTATTAAATGGTCGGAAGGTTATCTGAATGAAACAAATGCGCTGAATAAGGCAAGTAAGATGCAGATTATTATGTCATTCGGAACAGGTGTGGCACTTACGCTTATGGGTGGAAAATATAATAATTACAAGTTGGGTGGACAAGCTGCATCATTAGTGAATGATTTGTTTGATGAAAAACGTAATAAAAAGAAAAATCAGATGGTTCTATCACACGAGGAATATAAAGAGTATATGAGTGATATGCAGATGGTAGAATCGTCTATAGTTGCTATGGATAATTATATTAACGCAACTCATGATACCGCCGAGATTGTAATGTGCGAAAACGAGTATTATATTAGGTATTTAGAATCAGAAGATAAATAACAAAAGTAACGAAGGGAGGCCAAAACAATGACTACAGTTGAACGAGCATTAAATTCTATCGGAAAGAAGTGCTTTATTGATTATTATGAGGATTTCAAAAATTGTAATGATAAAGAAGTGCTGGCCCGCAAGCTGCTCACAAACAACAGTAATGCCACTTCGATTACTGCACAGATGACTCGTATCAATTATGCTCAGTGGATTTTTGATAATCACAAAGAGAAGGAAGCATTGAGTATAATCATCAATTCAAACCGCATGGACGATGTAACAAAGAGAAAAGCAAGAGAATTTTATAATGCACTATAACAACAAAAACGCCCTGCCGACCGTAATGGTTAGCAGGGTATTTTTCTGTCCGGGCTTAGCCCTCAATATCAACGCTCACACCGGATTTGAACTCAATGGTGTAGTGGTCGTCGTAAACGGTTATCTTTTGCAGCAGACGTTTTATCAGTGGTTCGTCAAATTCCGGAAGTTCAGCAGTTGGGTGCTGGCTTATAAAATCATGCAGCTCGGAAATGCGCCTGATGTGCTCATCTCTGGTTACGCCCTCTACCTCTGACTGGTGCTTCAGCTCACGGAGCCTGTAAATCTCGTCGGCGATGTTGTCGTAGGCTTCCTTGCTGTTGGCTTTGGAAATAAGCTCTTTCTGCAGGTCTGCCAGTCGCTGGTCAATGGCTGCTTCCGAGGCTGCGCTGCTGGCCTTGATAACTGCTGCGATATTTTCCTGCAACACACTCAGGTAGCTGACCTTGTCGGCAAGCATTGTGTTGATAGCTCTGACCACGATTTCCTGAAGCACCTGCTCGTTGACGGTGCGAGCTTTGCAGGCGTGGCCGGTGTTGTCAAGGCGGCTGATGCAACGCCACACGATTGACTTGCAGCCACGATTGTTCCAGTGGATGCGCCTGAACATTTCACCGCACTCACCGCAGAAAATTATCTGCGAAAATAAGTGGTTGCAGCTGTAACTGTGACGCTTGCCATTCTTATCGGTGGTAACCAGTCGCCTGCGTACCAGTTCCTCCTGCACCTGCATATAAAGGTGCTTTGGAATAATGGCCGGGTGGCTTCCCTCAACATAATACTGAGGAACCGTACCGTTGTTTTTAATGCGCTTTTTGGTAAGGAAGTCGGTGGTGTAGGTCTTCTGTAAAAGGGCATCGCCGATATACTTCTCATTGCGCAGGATTTTGTTAATGGTGCTGGTGTACCATTTTTGTTTACCGGCCCCGGTGAGGATTCCGTCACGCTCAAGACCGGCGGCAATCTTATCCATACTGTAGCCTTCGAGATATTCTCGATAAATGCGCTTTACGATTTCAGCCTGCTCAGGGTTAATGACAAGGTTCCCCTCATCGTCTTTATCGTAGCCCAGAAAGCGGTTGTGGTTGACTTGAACCTTGCCTTGCTGGTATCGGTACTGAATGCCCAGCTTGACGTTCTGGGAAAGCGACTGGCTCTCCTGTTGGGCAAGGGAAGCCATAATTGTTAAAAGTACCTCACCCTTGGAATCCATCGAATTGATATTTTCCTTTTCAAAGTAAACCGGGATGTTCTTTTCTTTGAGCTGGCGGATGTATTTCAAGCAGTCCAGCGTATTTCTGGCGAATCGAGAAATGGACTTTGTAATAACCATATCGATGTTGCCAGCATTGCAGTCTGCAATCATACGATTAAATTCTTCACGCTTTTTGGTGTTGGTACCGGTAATACCGTCATCAGCATAAATGCCTGCCAGTGTCCATTCAGGGTTCTTTTGTATAAATTCTGTGTAATGCTCAATCTGAGCCTCATAGGAAGTGGCCTGCTCATCGCTGTCAGTACTAACACGACAGTATGCTGCGACTCGGAGCTTAGGTTTTTCTGCTTCCTTTATTGTATTTCCGACTCTAGGCTTAGCCGGAATAACCATAACATTTGCCATTACGATACCTCACTTTCAATAAGGCTGTAAATGTACTCAGCCTGCATAATTGGGTCATCAAAGCAGGTTTTCACGTCTGCAATGGTAAAGCTGGTAGGAATTTTAATCACCTTTTGTGGTGGTGTTTTATTCAGCCTCCCCAGCTTACCGGCACGTTTCTGTAATTCGGCCTGCACCTTCTGGAAGGTAACACGGTCAATAATTGCAGGATAGTAGTTATCGCCAAGGTAGCGGCGATTACTCATTATGCGCTTTGCTGTCCCGTGGTAGGTTTCAATTCCGGCCTTGCTTGCAGCTTCTTTAAGGCCCAGACCGGATAAATAATTTTCATAAAGGCTTCTAACCTTGGCAGCGGCGACCTCATCAATAACCGCCACACCTCCAACGATTTTATAGCCCATCGGTGTGTGTCCCATATCTTCACATCCTCTCTCTAAGTGTTAATCCGCATTTCAGTTCAAATCCGACTTCGTTTCGGGAATAAACCTTGATGCGTTCTACATATTTTTCAAAGAGCCCATCATCAAATTCTGTCAGCATCGAGCTGCGTTCCGTAAATCGCAAGAGTGCAGTAGCTTCATTGATTTGTGAAGCATCGCCTGTCTGCTTGCGGCTAAGCATTGCAATTTCAGCTCTATAGTTGTCAGCTTGTGTGAGAAACTCGTTGTTTTCTTTGTTAAAAAGTATTTGGTCAATGTAACCCTGCGCCATGAGCTTTGTTAAGGTTTCACGCTGTTCGGTATTTTGCAGAAGCAGCGTTTGAATTTCCTTGATGCGCTGAACGTTGCGGTCGGAGCTCAGGCCCTTTAGGTTCTCAATTAAAGGCTTAAGAATAAAGCGGTGGCCATAAATCAGCTTGTTCATCATTGTAATAAAGGCAAGCTGCAGGTCATCGTCACGAATGTAAAGCATGGAGCACTTGCTTGTGTCCTCAAGGTGCGTATTGCAGCACCAAGCAACATACTTGTGTTCCTTGCAGGTGTGAATCCTGCGCTTAAAGGTATCGCCACATTCGCCGCAGATGATTTTCCCGGAAAAAGCATATCGCTGTTGGTATTTATTCAGCCCACGCTGGATTCCTTTTTCGGCACCTCGCTGTGAAATAATAGCGGCGGCAGCCTCAAAGGTTTCTCTATCAATAATCGCTTCATGGTGGTCTTCCATATAGTATTGGCAGTGTTGCCCATTGTTTATATGGCGATTGAAGTTGCTGTCAGTATAGGTTTTCTGGAAGAGAACACTGCCGGTGTATTTTTCGTTAGCAATAATTCCTCTGACTGTGGAAGGGTGCCATACACCGCCTTTTTTGGTAGGAATGCCCTCAGCGTTGAGTGCCTTTGCAATTGCAGCAGTTCCAAGCCCAGCAAGCGTATCCTTAAAAATGCGCTTTACTACAAGGGCCTGACTAGGTTCTATCTGCATTTCCTCACCATTCCAAGTGTAACCGTATGGTGGGTAGCTGATTTTGAAAGTGCCATTCTGGAAACGCTTCTGCGCTGACCACTTGCTGTTTTCGGAAATGGAAACAGACTCTCCCTCGGCCATACTACTTAAAATGGCGAGAAAGAGCTCGCTTTCCATTGAACCCGTGTTTATATTTTCCTTCTCGAAGTAAACAGGAATATTCAGCTCCAGCAGCTTTCGCACCAGCTCCAAGCAGTCTGTGGTGTTTCTGGCAAAGCGGCTGATGGACTTTGTAATAACAAAATCAATAAGGCCTGCCTCGCAGTCAGAAATCATACGCATAAGCTCCAAACGCTTATCCTTTTTTGTGCCGGTAATGCCCTCATCAAAATAGAGCCCTGCAAACTGCCAATCCTCTCTGGCATTGATATAATTTTCGTAGTGTGTTTTTTGTGCTTCCAAGCTCTCAAGCTGTGCGTCGCTGTCTGTGGATACACGACAGTAGGCGGCAACTTTTAGCTTCGGTTTTTCCATCAAACCACGCTTATTTTCCTCGATTTTAGTAACCTTTTTCACGATTTCACCTCCCTTTGGTAGTGTCACATATTACCTCTAAAACACAGAATTATCAACGGTTTCCGGGCATAATCTCAGCCAAAAATGGGGAGAAAGATTGGCGATTTAATTTGGTTATTTTGTTGAATTCCAACAAGGAAATAAGTCCACATTCAAGAAGTAATTCCAGCAATTTCTGCGAGCGATAATAGTCAAATTCGTTCTGTATGTTGAGTTCAGGTTTTTTATTCATAGTCGAACACCTCCTGAATCTCCCGTCAAAGAAAAAGGTGCCAAATCGAAGCCCTAAAAATAAAAAAAGCCTGCAGGAGCAAAAAACTCCCACAGGCAATCAAAATCCTTCATATATAATTATATGCGTTTTGCGTAATCAAGAGAAATCCAGCCAGCACCGCTTTTGAGTCTGCCCCAGCCAGCA
>CAYRVN010000081.1:0-6555 GCA_964427675.1 uncultured Acidaminococcales bacterium | reverse complement strand
TTACCTCTGGTCAGGCTGCTGTTTTTTATGATGGAAACATTGTGGTTGGCGGCGGCACGATTTTATAGAGTAAAAGTCTGAAAAACAAAAGGAGTACAGCCTGAGGCTGTACTCCTTTTTGTTTTTTATAAGCGAGATGTTTGCTTTTGTTTTTTTGGTACGCCTGAGTGGAATCGAACCACCGCACGTGGCTCCGGAGGCCACTGCTCTATCCACTGAGCTACAGGCGTATGCGTGTCTGTTGCGGGTGTAATTATAGCATAAACAGCATCCATTAGCAATTTTTTCTTAGGGTTACAAGACAATTGCTGGTTGTATTAGCTTAAGATGCGCGATAAATATAGTGTGCAGCCTTTTGTTATCTGATATAATGAAATGGCAGGGATTCTATTGTAATGGAGGGATTTTTCATGAATAGCATGTTAAAACATCACTATGAACTTACAGGTAAAAAAGTGGTAGAGGCTCTCAATAAGAACCGTTTTAAAGCTGAATATGCAGATACAAAAGCGGAAGCTGTAGAGGCAATACTTAAACTTATCAATCCCCAGGATACTGTTGGCATGGGTGGCTCAATCACTTTAGACGAGTTGTCAATCGGCAAGCTTTTGCAGGAACTTGGCAATACGATATTTAATCATCAGGGTCTGCCACCGGCAGAAGCCTATAATGTGCGCCGTAAACAGTTGACCTCCGATGTATTTATCGCAAGCTCCAATGCTGTTACCCTTGACGGTGAAATTGTGAACATGGATGGCAGCGGCAATAGGGTTGCTGCGCTGACCTTTGGCCCAAAAAGAGTTATTGTTATTATGGGCGCAAATAAAATTGTTAAAGATGAGGCTGATGCAAGACGTCGCATTCAAATGACGGCTGCACCTATGAATGCTGATAGACTTAACAGAAAAACTCCTTGTGTTATTTCTGGAGTATGTTCCAACTGCAATAGCCCAGAACGCATTTGTTCCGTAACATCAATCATGCATAAGGCTCCTTCGACATCAGATTTCCATGTAATTATCGTAGGAGAGGCTCTGGGGTACTAAGAGTGGGGTGTAATTTGTGAAAATAGTCTTTATTGATGGTATGGGAGGCGGCATGGCTGCACAACTCATAAACCATTTGCCAAAAACAATATTAGAGCAGGAAGAAGTTATCGGTTTGGGTACCAATTCATTGGCAACGGCTGCTATGCTAAAAGCCGGGGTAAAGAAAGGCGCAACTGGCGAAAATGCCATTTGTTTCTCTGTCAGAGATGCTGACATCATTGTTGGACCTATCGGTATTATTATTCCTAATACAATGATGGGGGAAATAAGTCCGAAGATTGCGGAGGCGGTTGCATCAGCTTGCGGTAAAAAAATTCTGTTGCCCGTCAATCAAAATCACGTAGAGATTATCGGCTTGGCAAACAGCTCTATGGCAATGCTGATAAAAGATGCAATAGAGCGTATTATCCAATTATGCGAAAAATAGTGAATATAAACGCACATTAATTTTCATTTGTGTGGAGGTAAAACGTTGATGGTGAGAATGGTCGGAACAGTAATCAGAGGTATTCGTACTCCTATGATCAGAGAAGGCGACAATATAATTGGCATTACCGTCGACGCAGTTTTGACTGCTGCTTCTAGTGAAGGTTTTACTCTTAAAGACAAAGATGTTGTAGGAATAAAAGAATCAATTGTAGCAAGGGCACAAGGTAATTACGCTAATGTTAAAGACATTAGCAGTGATATCGCCAAAAAATTTGCTGGTGATTTTGCTGTGGTTTTTCCAGTGCTTAGTCGTAATCGTTTTGCTCTTTTACTCAAAGGTATTGCAGCTTGTGGCAAGAAGGTTTATGTGATTCTCAATTATCCTGCTGATGAACTCGGCAATCATCTCATGGATGTCAGCAAAATGGATGACCTTGGTTTAAATCCTTATACCGACGTTTTGACGGAGGAGCAATATAGGTCAATGTTCGGGAAAGCAGTCCTGCACCAATTCACCGGCATTGATTACGTTAATTATTACAGAGAAATTGGCGGTAACAATATAGAGTTTGTTTTTTCCAATGACCCTAAGGTCGCTTTGAAGTATTCCAAAGATGTACTGGTCGCCGGTGTCCACGAAAGAGCCCGCGTCAAAAGGAATTTGCTGAAGGCTGGGGCGGAAAAAGTTTTTTGTCTGGATGAAGTTCTGGCAGAACCAATCAATGGAAGCGGGTACAATGAAACTTATGGCCTACTTGGCTCTAATATGGCAGGTAAGGACGTCATTAAGCTCTTTCCCAGGGATTGCCAGAAGATTGTCGACGCAATTCAAGATAAACTTAAAAAGATGACCGGCAAAAACATCGAAGTCATGATTTTTGGCGACGGTGGCTTCAAGGATCCGGCAGGTAAAATCTGGGAATTAGCAGACCCGGTAATTTCGCCTGGTTTCACATCTGGTTTGAAAGGTGTTACAAGCGAGATAAAAATTAAATATCTTGTCGATAATGAGTTGAATCACTTGTCGCGGGAAGAAACTGCCGCGGCTGTTAAGGAAAAAATAAATGGCAAGGCTGAAAATATGTGCGGCAGAGAAGAATCCCTTGGGACTACGCCGCGTCAAGTGACGGATTTGCTTGGTAGCCTTTGCGATCTTACCAGCGGCAGCGGGGATAAGGGTACACCGGTGATTCTGGTTCAGGGTTATTTTGATAATTATGCGACAGAGTAATTAGAAAGGCGATCACTTTTGCTGGCCGCCTTTTTAATGTTCTTACGGTTGAGCATGCTAGACTAAAGTGCTATACTGTTGTGGTAGCAATTTTATGAAGAAAGTGGGAAATATAACAGTGATAGAAGTCAGAGACCGCGTGCGTTTTGTTGAAACTGATATGATGGGTGTTGTACATCACTCTAATTATCTGCGTTGGTTTGAGATGGGAAGGGTGGCTTATTTGCGCGCTGCAGGCGTGGAGTTGCTTGATTTGATCAGCAATGATTATCTTTTCCCAATTACCGAGGTGACCTGTAAATATAAAACTTCAGCTAGATTTGACGACGAGATTATTATAAGAGCCACTATGGCGGAATTTACGAAAGCGAAGATGACTTTTTCCTATGAGGTGGTTCGCCAGGCTGACGAAGTTCTTCTTGCTGTCGGCAAGACTACCAACGTTTTTACGAATATGGAAGGTAAAATAACTCGTTTAAATCAGGATTATTATGGCAGAATAGCAGCGTTATACGAGCAGGAAATGAAAGGCAGGAACCAATAAGAATGTTTCTTTATATTTTAGGTGGAATAGTAATTTTTTTGGCTTTGTTGTTTGTATTAATTTGCGTTTATGCCTTTTTCAAAGGTACAGACGATACTACTATAATGGTTGATAAAAAGACTGCGCTTAAGTTAGACAGTATTTCGGACACGGAAGCAGTTTTTTCAACAGAGTTCCCGATGATCAATCGGGGCAAGGAAGATGCCGCAATTCTTGATGTATTTGCTCGCCCATATCTTCCTCAGGAACAGTTTAATGCAGCAACTGTTTTTGGTCACATTGAGACCAGTAATCGTCGCCGCAATGATAATTATTTCGAAGCATTGATTTTAAAGGCTAATACACAGTGTCAGCTCATACTGACATTGCGTTTTGTTGCTAATAACGGTATGAATATCCGGGAAGCTCTGCAGCAAATGGTCGATATGGATGTTGCTGTTTATTACAATGGCTTAGCACGCAAAAATATTTATATCCGCAAGGTTTTCTTAACTATAAATGGGGAAACAATCAGAAATTTGGTAGGGGGTGCCGAAAATGGCAAATAAATATGAGATAGTTCCTGTTCCTACCAGAATTCTTACTATTCATGATGATATTGTTGAAGCAATAAAAGAATATGGCGAGGGCAAGATTGGCCCCGGCGATGTCGTCTGTGTTGCTGAAAGCGTTGTTGCTATTACGCAGGGAAGGGCAAAACGCCCTGAATCATTTAAACCGTGTTTTCTAGCTAAAGTATTGTCTCAGCTGTTTCCATCGCAGGGAAGTATAGCTGGATGGCACAGCATGCAGTCTTTGATGGAAGTCGAAGGACAGTTCAGGGTTTTATTTGCAGTAATCGCTGGTGCTGTTGCCAAATGTTTTGGTGTTGCAGGTGTGTTTTACCGTATGGGAGGGGAACAGGCAAAATTGATTGACGATGTAACCGGCACGATGCCGCCCTATGACAAACATATTGTCTATGGACCGGATAGACCGGCGCAGGTTGCAGAGGCTATTACCAAGGCTACCGGAGCATATGGCGCAGCTATTGCTGACGTAAACGACTTGAAACGTTCTTGCGTACTTGGCGTATCCCAGGGTGTTGACAGCGATGAGGTTGCCCAGATACTCATTGATAACCCATTTGGCAATGCCAGCCAAAAGACACCAATCGTAATTATTAAAAACTACAGAAATAAATAGTTTCCAAAGAAAATATAAACCGGTACTTTCAATTATATTGCCAGCTTGCTGCGCTTTGTGAATCTGAGGGTATCGGTTTTTTTTGTTGTTTATCAGATGATGTTAAAATGTTGCGTTTTGGAAAAATTACAGGCAGGTTTTTTGCAACATGCATTGAATTATTTTAAGGTACGGTTAAACAGGAACAACTCTGAGAGGTGTTACATATGCTTTTAGGTGTTGACGTTGGTGGAACTTTTACAGATGCAGTGCTTGTCGATAAAGGTATGATAATAAAACAAGCAAAGGTCAAGACGACGCAGGAAGAAGTACTGCAAGGCATTCTGCAGGCTTTGGATATAGTTCTTGCAGGTAATAAACCTGATGCTATTTCTCGTGTTGTTGTTTCCAGTACTATAGTTACCAATGCTTTAACCGAAGGCAAAACGGATCCTGTTTTTCTGGCAGTTATGGCAGGACCGGGAATGTCAACAAAAGGACGTTTCCCGACTGAACCTTATCTGGCTGAAGGCTATGTTGACCACAGAGGGCAAATAATCAAGGGTGCTTCTATCAATGAAAAAATAGTTAAAACTATGTCGGCAGGTAAAGAAGCTGCCGCTGTATCCGGAAAATTCGCTGTACGTAATCAAAGAAATGAGCAAGAGTTACGCGTTAAATTAAAAGAAGCAGGTTTCAAAAGAATCTTTATGGGCTCCGAAATCTCAGGCGAACTAAATTTTGTGAGAAGAACGAACTCTGCTTATTTTTCTGCTGCTGTCTATGATAAATTCAAAGAATTTATTGAGCAGGTTGAAGATGGTATCCGTAGAAGAGGCATTGCGGCACAAGTTCAGATATTAAAAGCTGATGGCGGAACAATTCCTCTAGCGGCAGCCTTGGAACAACCGGTTGAAGCGGTTTTTACCGGGCCGGCTGCAAGTGTTTTGGGTATTGAAGCCTTAGATGCACCCTCTGTTAATGCGATTTCTCTGGATGTTGGCGGCACTACGACCGATATTGCTTTTTGGAGCGGAGGACTTCCTCTTTTAGCAAACAAAGGCGCAAAAATAGCTGGTTATCCTACGTCTGTCAGAGCTTTTCATATGCGTTCTATTGGCCTGGGCGGTGATAGCCGGATAAGAAAGACGGATAAAGGTTTTGAAGTTGGTCCGGATCGCGTTGGACCAGCAATGGCCATAGGCGGCACGGAACCAACATTGTCAGATGCTTTGATTGCGCTGGGGTGCGTTTCTTTTGGTGATGCCAGCAAGGCGTGTGAAGCCATGAGTTCTTTGGCAGAACCAGATGATACTGTCGAAAAAATAGCGGAACAGATTGTTTTGGCTGCTGTCAATAAAATTGAGGACACCATCTCGGAAATGATAAGGGAATGGAACCTGCAGCCAGTTTATACCGTTAATGACGTAATTAAAGGCACAGAGTTTGTGCCTGAAAAATTAATTGGTGTCGGTGGCGGTGCGCCTGGCCTCATTCCTGTGTTAGGCCTGAAAATGGGTCTTCCGGTAGAGATTCCAGCCGGGGCAATGGTAGCTAATGCCGTTGGTGCTGCTGTTTCACGCCCTACTTTAACGGCTACTTTGCGCGTAGATACTACAGAAGGCTACTATATAATTCCGGAAGCTGGAATTCGGGAAAAAATCCAACGAGGTTTTTCGCGTACTACAGCCGAAGAGATTCTTGCGGACTGGCTGATTGAACAAGCCGAAAAGTGGCAAATGGAAGCCAGAAACGTTGAAGTAATGGCGTATGAGGAGTTTCCGACAATTCATAATTACTATACTACAGGCAAAATTATTTATTTAAAAATGCAGTTAAAACCAGGTATTCTCCATACCGTAACAGGTCGGGAGGTGGTATTTTGAAATCGAACCTAGGACTTGTATTCTTTCCCGCTTTTGATTGGATGATCAGTCCTACGCACCCTGAACGGCAGGAACGCTTGTTGTACACAAGGGATCAGCTTATTGAAGAAGGGTTATTTGACCTTACACAAATCAGGGAATATAAACCGCGTTTGGCGGAAATCTGCGATTTACAGCGGGTGCATATAGGTATACCTGCAATTTCACAGCTGATTACGCCCGCTCATCTTGTTTCGGCTGGTGGTTGTATGA
>CAYRVN010000080.1:0-6851 GCA_964427675.1 uncultured Acidaminococcales bacterium | reverse complement strand
TTCATCAAGCATAGTAACCTCGCTTACATGTTGTTTTTATGTTTTTTCAAAGGCATCAGCGCGGAAGAGATGCCGCTGAGCACACCACTTCTGATCAGGAGTCCGGCAATGATGCTGCCGCCAATTGTGCTGACCAGGAAAGGCGGAATAAAGAACCAGGCAACAGTTGCTTTGCCCATTATGTAATAGGCAATCGGGAAGGAGACAAGGCCGCCAATCAGACCGGTGCCGACAATTTCACCAAACATCGCTGCTTTCAGGTTGCCGAAACGTGCATACATGATGCCGGCAAGAAAGGCGCCTATCATGCTGCCTGGGAAGGCCAGCAAAGAACCAAAGCCTAAAAGGTTGCGCAAGAGCGAGATGACAAAGGCGATAGTCACGCCATAGCTTGGACCAAGAATAACTGCGGCCAGCACATTAATAGCGTGCTGAACAGGAAAACATTTCGAAACACCGGCCGGAATATAAAATATATGCGCACTGAGTGTACCGATGGCAATAAGTAAAGCTGCTAAAGTTAAACGTTGTACGGACATATCAAGGACCTCACTTTTTCAGATTACAACTATCATAACACGCTTAAAAATGTCCTGCAACCGAAAAGGGAAAAGCTAATTTATGTAGAATGGTTACTAAGATAATTGTTTTTAGGGCAGAGCTTTGACAGGAGGAAACAGATGAAAGCATTAGAAGGTATCAAAGTTATAGATCTTTCCAAATGGCTGCCGGGTCAGTACTGTGGTATGGTGCTCGGTGATTTTGGTGCAGATGTAATTAAAATAGACGATATAGCTGGCGATAGCACCAGACAATTTATTCCCCAAAAAGAAAAGGATATGAGTTATTGGCATCTGGCTCTCAATCGCAATAAAAAAGGGATAGCGATTGACTTGCGGACAGAAGCAGGCAAAGACATTCTGCGCAAATTAATGTTGACGGCCGATGTAGTGCTTGAGGGTTTTCGACCAGGCTTCATGGCAAAACTTGGTCTTGATTACGCAACTATCAGCAAAGAAAATCCGCGCCTTGTTTACTGCTCAATAACAGGTTTTGGACAGACGGGAAAATATAAGCATAAACCGGCTCACGATTTGAATATCGTCGGGCTTGCCGGCATTAATTCTCTGGATGATGTGGGCAATGCCTGTGTTGCCGATGTTCAGGTTTCAGCTCTTGGTGGCAGTATGAATGCCTTTAGCGGTATTTTGCTCGCCTTGCTGGCACGTGAAAGAATGGTCAATGGTCAATATGTTGACGTTTCCCTGTATAATTCCGCTCTCAGCATGGAGACGACAGCTGTCAGCAGTTTATGGGGCTGTCAGGAAACGGGGGCAGAACCATTCGGAAGAATTGCTCATTACTATAACATATATAAGACAAAGGACGGCAAATATCTCACTGTGGGAACGATTGAACCAAAATTCTGGCAGGAACTTTGCAGTTTAATTGGCAGAGAAGATTTGGCGAACCGACAGTTTGATTTTGCTCATGGTGAAGAACTGGAACAAACCTTAGCAAAAGTTTTCTTGCTGAAGACGCAGCAGGAATGGCTTGGGTTAATCGATGACAGAGATTTCTGCGTTACTCCTGTCTGCAGCCTGGACGAGGCTCTGAATAGCGAACTGACTTCAGAAAGTGACATGGTTGACACGAGAAATGAGGATATTGGTGAAGTCAGATATCTGAAGCCAGCCATCAAACTTTCCGCAACGCCAGGAGCCATTGAACGCCGAGCACCGAGATTAGGTGAGCATCGAGAAGAGATTTTGAGTAGTTTGGGTTATAACGCAGAAGAAATCAACAAGTTAAAAGAAGATCATGTAATATGAAAAAGGATAGGCAATCAGTATAGGAGGTGAAAGCCTTTGCGTAAGATATTATTGATAATTTTAATGATTTTCAGCTGTGTGATCGGTGTGCAGCCATCGGCAGAAGCGGGCCTGATCAGCAAGAGCCAGGAAATTTCCATGGGCAAAGATGTAGCCGCTCAGTTGGAAGCCAAGTATGGCGTTGTACAAGATGAAGATTTACAGGCACGCGTGAACACTATAGGGCAGCGGCTGGTAGCTGTTTCCGGCCGGCAGGACCTGGAATATTCCTTTAAAGTTCTTAATAGTGATGAAGTAAATGCGATGGCTGTTCCAGGTGGGTTTATTTATGTTTTTAAAGGACTGCTTGATTTCATGCCTTCTGACGACGAACTTGCAGGAGTTTTAGGTCATGAAGTTGGTCATATTGTTAAGAAACACTCAGTAAAACAAGTAGAAAAACAGCTGGCTTTTACACTTCTGACCATCATACTTACCAAAGGACAAGGTTTTATTTTGGCGGATGCAACTATGCAGGCTTTGATGGCTGGTTATAGCCGTTCCGATGAACGCGAGGCTGATGAACAGGGGTTCAACCTAACCAATAAGGCTGGGTTCAATCCCTATAGCATGCTGATTACGGTCAGCAAGCTGCAGGATTTGGCTGATGCCAAAGGCAATCCTGGGTTTGGGCTTTTTTCCACGCATCCGGAACCGGAAGTAAGAATTGAACGCGTCAATAAGGCTTTGGCTAAGATGAATATCACGCCGACGGTTGCTCTTGCCGAAGATGGTACGGCAACAGTCAAAGATGGTAATTGGCAGTTTGTTGTCAGTCAAACCTATAACAGCGATAAACCTGCTTATCGGGCGAAGCTGATGGCGGGAGCGCTGTATCTTGCCAAAAAGAGAGGTCCTGTCGATGAAACACGTTTTCTGACCGTTGATGACAGCGATTTCTCCGATATCTATTATGATGACATTCATGTTTTGAGAGTATATGAACAGGATGCCGCAGGTTATGATTCTATCAGTAGTTACGCGGGAGCAGTAGCTGCCAGACTTCAAAACTGGGCAGTACAGAAATAATTAAATAAACAATTAAGCGGTTCATTATATTTTGAACCGCTTTTTTTCTAAAATTTTTATGTTATAATAATTTTATTAGATATTAGAATTTTTTCTAAATAATGACTATTTGATTGTGGGGCAGAACGGATGAGAAAAAACGTCCTTAACTTCAAAAAGATAACAGACAGAAGCGGTTTTATGCTGGTTGACGGTATTATTGCCGTATTGATAGTTGCCATTGGCCTGGTGTCGTTGGCATTTATGTATACACAGGGCATCAAGACCAGAGTAGCGGCTGAGCGTCGTCAGGCAGCAGTGCAGATGGCTGGTCAAGGTATGGAAAAATTAAAAAAAGCTGATAGCAAGACTCTGGCTGATTTGCAAGATATAGTTGATGATATTAATGATGATGATCCAATAGTAGTAGATGGACTTGGTAATTATACTGTGAGAAGTGAGATCGTGCAGGAAACAGAACCCACCGACGCAAATGCCAAACAAAAATTGGAAACTGTCAGGGTGACAGTGGAGTGGAATGATCCGCAGGCTTCGACAATGGTGTTGGATGGTTATATTCTTGTTGGCAAATGATATTGGTGGTGAATGAATTATGAGAAAACAGGCCGGTTTTACTTTAATTGAATTATTGGTTGGTATGTTGGTGACAATGCTTATTATGGGTGCTTTGGTTTCTCTGTTTTCCAGTACAGTGCAATCTGAAATGAGCGGTTTCAAGCAACAGGAAGTTTATGCGCAGGCACGTGCCGTTATGAATGATTTGAAAACTACTTTGCGCTACGCAGATAGTGCGGCAGTATTTTATGATACCAGCGGCAATAAAATTTCTTCGCCGACTTCAAGTAATACGAAAACGGCTGGCAAAGTCAAATATACCGCTACTATTTACAATACAAGCGCGGCAGCAAATGAATCAGTAGAAATGACTTTAGAATGGAAAGATAGTGCCAAAAAACAAATTAAATTAACCAAGGAAATAGGTTCATCGTCAATTGTTTCTTATTTCCCTAATAGTACTGATAATAGTGTTTTCAAAGGTGACGGCAGTGATTTTCCGATTACGATAAATACAGGTGATACGTCTTTGTATCATATCAATCTTCCGTATAAATACCAATTTGGGTTTAGTGGTAATAAGATAGACGCATTAGTAACTGATGTTTTGAAATGTGCAGACAGTGGTGTTGATAGTTCTGGAGTACCGCCAATTTTACTGACCAGCGGTAATCTGACTTTCGGTTCCGCTAATGCTAAGATAAGGACTGATGAGGATGTAACCTTAGTTCTAAATGCTACTAATGTAAACAATTACAATAATGGCAGTTTAGCTTCCAGTAAATCATTTTCTGTTCTGACCAATAACAGCAGTATCACAAATCCTTCAGGAAGTATTACCGTTGTTGATTCATATAATGGCATGACGCTTGCTGAAACCATTAGCAAATATAGCAGGATATCTCCCTACAAGAAGAAATTTGCTTATGATTCTTCGGCAACCAGAGTAGATTTGACTACATATCCTTTAACATTTACCAAAGACCAGATAATACAAGCAAATAATGTTTCCTGGGGCTCTGCAACCGGGACGGTGCTTAATGTATATGGAACGAATGCAATTTATGCACAAAATGCCATTACTATTGGCAATAGCAGCAAGAAAAACGACGTTGATTTTTCTTTGGCAAGTGGTGAAACCAAAGGGGCTTTGATTATTTATTCAAAAAATCAAGTTAATCTTTATAATCTGACAATACCAAAAGAAATAGCGGTTGTTATTTATGCGGGAACAGGGCTGAATATTA
Organism: uncultured Acidaminococcales bacterium; assembly: GCA_964427675.1. GTDB lineage: Bacteria > Bacillota > Negativicutes > Acidaminococcales > Acidaminococcaceae > RZYP01. The sequence goes on along the minus strand of CAYRVN010000080.1, from coordinate 2,149 downwards.
AAAATTGTTATTTTGGAAATTGCATTGTGCTTGCAGAAGGCGGAACTTGCAGTATTGATTCTTCTGATATTTATGGCATGGTAGAAAGTTCCGGCACTGATTTTAGTATCGCAGGCAGTTGTACTTTTGGTAATTTTAAAGGAGATCCGGCTGCGATAAATGTTTTTGATGATTATTTTGGATTAAACGGTTGATAAGGGGAAGTGTTGCTTATGCGTTCGAATAGAGGCTCCGCTGCAGTAATATCCATAGTATTCATGATGTTCCTGCTTATTATTGGGATTGGCTTCATGCCTTTAATGAGTTCTGAAGTGAAACATGCCAGTATGGACATGGATGAACAGAAGGCTTGGTATGCGGCTGAAGCCGGTATCAAGTATGTCAAGGCTTATCAAACTGATGCGGCTTCAATTACAGCAATCTTAGGAAAAAGTATTAACCTGTCTGATGATAGTAATACTGTAGCTTACAAATTAACTATGAAGAATAAAGCTGACAATACACCTGTTACTTCGGATCCGGAACCGGACAAGACATACATTATTAATTCTGAAGGGACTTATAACGGCGTAAAAAAAACCATAACTGGAGACTTCGTCTTCTCAACTAGCAGCAGCGGCGGTGGAGGCAGTAGTGGCGGAGCAAGTACCAGCGGAGAAACTATAAGTTTGCCGGGTGTCATACAGACAGATGGAAAAGTTACCGTAGCAAACAGCAATAATACTATTGTGGGAGATATTTACAGCCAAAAACTCACTGATGAAAGAGGAGACAATGGCGCAAAAACACATGATAAAGGTAAATATACTTCTACACTAAAAACCAAAATAGCTGATAGTGTTTTTGAAGAAGCAACGTATGGAACTTTGACCAATTTGGACAGTACAGGGCAATGGGTTCCGATTCAGGTCGAAGCAAATAAAAAATATCTTATAAATTGGCCTTTGAGTTACAACTGGGGATATAAGTTTATAGGAGCAAGTGGTGCTTTTGTTTTTATACACAGTAATTCTGCTGTCGACTTATACACTACGGATGGCTTAATTGGACCTACATCCGGTAAACCTATAACATTAGTTTTTGATAATGCAGTTACGCTTAGGACTCCAATTAGTGGTAATATCCGCATAATTGCCAGCGGTGACGTAATTCTTAGCAATGTCGGCGATGTCACAGGGGTGTTCATGCTTTTAACAAATGGTGATATTACTGTAAATAGAGCCATCAAATATGGGTTTTTGTCGTCTAATGGTGCGGTTAATCTAAATAATAGCTGCAATATGTTTGTCGGCCAAATCCAAGCAAAGAAAAACGTTTATGTAGGAACGGGTCAACTAATTTATGACACCACGGTTGTTACAAGTGATGGTTTTGTCTTACCTGAAGGTATGCAATAAATAACGAAAAGATTAATCAAAAATTAGCTCTAAAAGTGACGGTATAGGGGGGGTGTTGGTATGAAAGAAGTAACATCTGTTGTCCTTGTTACAAGGGAGTCATTTTTGCAGCTTACGTTGCCTGAGCGCATTAAATTGTGGGCAGAAGATCGTGAGCTGGAGGAGTATATACTTACAAGAGCTTTTTCGTACAAAGTTAATCAGGCCAAGTTTCCTCATGCTGATGGTGAAATAAAAGTCGCCATCATTGGTTCCGGACCTGCTGGACTTGGCTGCAGTGATGTCTTAAATCAATTGGGATTCAAAGTTACAGTATTCGAGCGGGATGACAGGCCTGGCGGCCTTCTTATGTATGGCGTGCCGAATATTAAGCTTCCCAAAGAAATGCTGTTGTCCAAAATAAAAGGTTTAGAGGAAGCCGGTGTCAGCTTTTGTCTTAACACTAATGTTGGTACCGATATTAGCTGGACGGAAATTCGGCAGCAATATGCGGCTGTCGTAATTTGTACTGGCAGTTCAATGGCAAGAAATCTCAAATTGCCTGGGAATGAACTAACCGGCATCTATTATGCAAAAGATTTTTTAACCTCAACTACCAGAAGCCTGCTTGATCAGAAGCTTGCATCAGGTACTTTTCTCAGTGCCGAAGGCAAGGACGTGCTGATTATCGGCGGTGGTGATACAGGCGCAGATTGTGCAGCTCTGGCATTCTCGCATAGAGCAAATTCAATTTTGCAAGTTGAGCTGCAGGA
>CAYRVN010000079.1:4227-6872 GCA_964427675.1 uncultured Acidaminococcales bacterium | reverse complement strand
TGCCCATTTCTTGCACTGCGTTCTGCCTTTGGTGTAACAAAAATTTTTGTATATGTTCTCATTATCTAAAATACCTCATCTCTGTTTAAAAACTTCATTTAATGCACAATGAGTATATCACAATAAGCTCTCATCTTAAAATATATAAGCAAAAAAAAGATGCCAGTCTGGTTAAAATACCTGTGCTGGCATCAAAAATATCAGGAAAGTCTGTTTTTAAAATCTTCGTAACCAAAAGTTTTGACAACTTCTACTTCACCGTTTGTTCTGGCAATTGCAATTGAAGGAAGCTTCATGCCATTAAAGGTATTGTTCTTGACCATCGAATAAATTGCCATATCGCAAAAGACTAATTTATCCCCAACGCAAAGAGGTTTTTCGAAAGAATAATCGCCGATTATATCACCGGCAAGACAAGTCGGTCCGCCAAAGCGATAAGTATAGGCTTTTTCCTCAGGCTGTCCGGCTTCTATGACTCTTGGTCTGTAAGGCATCTCGATAACATCCGGCATATGACAAGCTGCCGAAGTATCAAGAATTCCTATTTTCATGCCATTGTCCAGAATATCTACTACTTTGCTTACCAGATAGCCTGTGTTGAGTGCCACAGCTTCGCCAGGTTCCAGATACACTTTTACGTCATACTTGTTTTTGAAATTCTTAATAGCAGCAATCAACGCCTCTACATCATAATCTTCTCTGGTAATGTGATGGCCGCCGCCAAAATTGACCCATTCCATTTTGTGCAGATACTGGCCAAATTTTTCTTCGATGGCTACCAAAGTTTCTATCAACGCATCAGCATTCTGTTCGCAAAGAGTGTGAAAATGTAAGCCACTGATGCCGTCCAAGAGCTCTGGGCGGAAATTTGCCAAGGTTATGCCGAGGCGTGAGCCTGGTGAACAGGGATCATAAATAGCATGGTCCTGCGTAGAATGCTCAGGATTGATGCGTAAGCCAAATTTCTTTTTGGTCTTCAAAGCTTTTTCTCTGAATTTTTCCCATTGAGAAAAAGAATTGAAAATTATATGATCACAAATTTCCAATATTTCATCAAACTCATCTTCTTGATATGCAGGAGAAAAAACATGGTTTTCCTTGCCCATTTCTTCATGCCCAAGTTTAGCTTCGTACAAGCCGCTGGCGGCAGTCCCACTCAGGTACTTAGACATTAATGGATACAGCGAAAACATGGAAAAAGCTTTTTGGGCCAGCAAAATATGACAACCGGCTTCTTTTTCAACTCGCTGCAAAAGTTCGAGATTTTTGATGAGAAGATTCTCATCAACTATATAATAGGGAGTTTTAACCTTATTGATATCGAATCCCAATTCCATTATTCCACCAAAACCGGGTTAAAGTCTTCAACCCATGGAAGACCCCATTTGTTAAGTGCTTCCATGAAAGGATCCGGATCGAATTCTTCAATATTGTGCACGCCTGGTTTTTGCCAGGTGCCATTCATGACGAGCATAGCACCAATCATGGCAGGCACACCGGTTGTATAGGAAATAGCCTGAGACTCGACTTCCTTATAGCATTCTTCGTGATCACAAACGTTGTAAACATAATAAGTTCTTGGTTTACCATCTTTAACGCCTTGGAAAATACAGCCGATATTGGTTTTACCTTTTGTACGAGGGCCAAGGGATGCAGGATCCGGCAATACTGCCTTCAGAAATTGCAGTGGAACTATTTGCTTGCCTTCAAATTCAATAGGTTTGATAGAAGTCATGCCTACGTTTTCCAGACACTTCAGGTGTGTAAGGTAACTTTGGCCGAAGGTCATGAAGAAACGAATTCTCTTGATGCCTTTGATGTTAAGGGCCAAAGATTCCAGTTCTTCATGATGCAGAAGGTACATATCTTTTTCGCCGATTTGCGGGAAGTTATAGACTCTCTTGATTTCCATCGGTTCTGTCTCTACCCACTCGCCATTTTCCCAGTAGCTGCCGTTGGCAGTAACTTCGCGGATATTGATTTCCGGGTTGAAGTTCGTAGCGAAAGGATAGCCGTGATCGCCGGCATTGGCATCAAGGATGTCAATGTAATTGATTTCATCAAAATAATGTTTTTGTGCATAGGCAGAGAAAACTCCGGTTACGCCAGGGTCAAAACCGCTGCCCAGAAGTGCTGTAATACCAGCTTTTTCAAAACGTTCACGGTATTCCCATTGCCACTTGTATTCAAACTTTGCTGTATCAAGTGGCTCATAGTTTGCGGTATCAACATAGTGTGTCTTAGTCGCCAGACAGGCATCCATGATTGTAAGATCCTGATAAGGCAGTGCCAGGTTCAGCACCACATCCGGTTTAAACTGGTTAATCAAAGCAACGATTTCATCTACGTTGTCAGCATCGAGCTGAGCAGTATGGATTTTGGTCTTGCCGCCATCCAATTTAGCCTTTAAAGCATCACATTTACTTTTTGTTCTGCTCGCAATCATAATTTCTTCAAACACTTCACTGTTTTGGCAGCATTTATGAATTGCCACACCGGCAACGCCGCCACAACCTATAATTAAAGCTTTACCCATTTTATTTCGCCTCCAAAATTAATAATATTTCACGTAATATCTTGCACGCAACTGCGGTAGAAACACCACTTTGGTCATAAACCGGTGATAATTCATCTATGTCGCAGCC
>CAYRVN010000079.1:0-4127 GCA_964427675.1 uncultured Acidaminococcales bacterium | reverse complement strand
GCATCAAAATGAATGATGTGCAGATCAGGATACTTTTTGGCAACTGCTCGCACAGCACCCAAAGTTACGAGATGTTCTCCGCCAATCATCAGAGGTATTTTACCATCTGCGACAATACCAGCTGTAAATTCTTCTATTTCATCTAAAACACGTGCCGTGTTGCCAAATGGCAATTCCAGATCGCCGCCATCAAAAATGCTGCTGTCAGTCAAATCTTTATCCTGGTAAGGGCTATATGTTTCTATGCCAAAAGATTCGCTACGCATAGCCTTGCTGGCAAAACGTGTTCCTGGTCTGAAGGAAGTCGTGGAATCAAACGGTGCACCGAATAAAACTATTCTGGCTTCGGCATAATCCTTGTCGCAAGCTATGAAGGTTTCAACATTTTTATTCAACATCATGCAGCATCTCCTGTACATAATTAGGCAGGCAGAAAGCGCCTCTGTGTAAATTCGTATTATAATAGCGAGTTTTAAGCCCCAGAGCATTCCACTTGTCTGCGTTTAAATCGCGTACCGGATGATACTTTTTGGAAGCAAAACCAAAAAGCCAATGCCCGGAAGGATAAGTTGGAATATGAGCCTGATAGACGCGGCTGATAGCAAAGGATTCCACAATCCGCTTGTGCGCTCTCTTCATCGCCACGGCATCTTCTTCATAAAAAGGACTTTCATGTTGGTTAACCATAATACCGTCTTGCTTTAAAGCTTTATAGCAATTGCCATAAAACTCTTTGGTAAAAAGGCCTTCGCCCGGTCCGAAGGGGTCAGTTGAATCAACAATTATCAAATCATACTCATCTACATGTTTTCTGATAAATTTAAGCCCATCCTGAAAATACGGATGCACTCTTTCATCATCAAAGGCACAAGCCGTCTGTGGCAAATATTTTTTGCAAACATCGACGACCATTTCATCAATCTCTACAAAATCTATGCTTTCAATAGTTTTATATCTTGTAAGTTCGCGAATCGCTCCACCGTCACCGGCACCTATTACAAGCACTTTTTTGACATCAGGGTGAACTGCCATCGGCACGTGGACAATCATTTCATGATAAATGAATTCATCTTTTTCCGTCAGCATCATTAACCCGTCGAGTGTCAGAAAACGACCAAATTCTTCGGATTCAAAAATATCTATTCTCTGAAACTCGCTTTGAGCACTAAAGAGCTGTTTATTAACTTTAATCGCAAATTTTACTGACTTTGTGTGAGCCTCGCTATACCAAAGATCCACTTAACACCCTCCTTTCAAAACATTAATTTTATTAACTTCCATATCTTCAGGCCCTGTCAAGAAGCAGCCTTTTTCTTTAGCGTATTTTATATATTCTATGATTTCTTCCGTAATCTCTTCTCCCGGTGCCAGAATGGGGATACCAGGCGGATAACACATCACAAATTCACTGCAGATTCTGCCGGCGCTTACATCCAAAGCAACCTGTTCCTTATCTCCATAAAAGCCATCCTGCGGACCAAATTTGACCGTCGGAGGAATATATTCGTGTCTTAGCATACCTGCTTTATCTTTTTTGTATAAGCGTCTGATTTCAGACAGAGCGCCTATCAAACGTTCAATATTCTTATAGTTGTCGCCAACAGAAACATAGGCAAGAATATTGCCCAAATCACCGAATTCTATCTGAATATCATATTCATCACGCAACAGGTCATAAACTTCAATGCCGGCCAGTCCTGTATCGAACGTATTGACAGATAATTTGGTAACATCGAAATCAAAGACGCTGTCGCCATTTATCAGTTCACGCGAATATGCATAATAATCGCCGATCTGGTTGATTTCATGGCGTGCGTATTCCACCATTTCAGTTACATATCTGAAAATATCTTTGCCATGGAGGCTAAGATTCCTTCTGGAAATGTCAAGACTGGACAACAAAAGATAGGAACCGCTGGTTGTCTGGGTGAGATTAATTATTTGCCTTACATACTGGGAATTAACGTTCTTGCCACAAAGCAGAAAAGAGCTTTGCGTAAGTGAACCTCCTGATTTATGCATGCTTACTGACGACATGTCCGCACCGGCAGCCATAGCCGAAACAGGCATGTTCTCCCCAAAATAAAAATGGGTTCCATGAGCTTCATCGACCAAAGCAAGCATGTTATTTTCGTGTGCCAATTCTGTTATTGCTTTAAGATTGGAACAAATACCGTAATAAGTCGGGTTATTAACAAGTACCGCTTTGGCATCAGGATTTTCCTCTATTGCCTTTTGAACATCGGCAACTTTCATGCCCAAAGCAATACCGAGCTCTTCGTTCATTTGCGGATTTATATAAACAGGTACCGCACCACACAAAATCATCGCGTTGATAACACTGCGATGCACATTGCGCGGTAAAATAATTTTGTCGCCTTTTTTACAGGCAGTAAGAATCATTGCTTGTACAGCAGCAGTTGTTCCATTGACAATAAAGAAGGCAGCATTGGCACCGAACGCATCCGCTGCCAACTCTTCTGCCTCCTTAATAGCCCCTACCGGGTGGCAAAGATTGTCCAACTGTTTCATCGAATTCACATCAACTGTCAGGCATCTTTCGCCTAAAAACTCCGTTAATTCATTGTTTCCCCTGCCTCTTTTATGACCAGGCACATCAAATGGCACGAGCCGCATCCTCTTAAATTCTTCCAAAGCTTCTAAAATCGGAGCTTTCTCCTGCGAAAGCTTGTTCAATTTCCTAGTCACTCCTTAATATACGTTCATACCGCTGAATATTTCTATCATCTCGCGTCTTAAACTATTGGTTATTTTTAATCTTGTTTTAGGCGGTAGTTCGTAAACGTCAGTTTTAAATAAATAATTCTGCAGATCAACTTCTTTGATCAGCATCTTTGTATGAAAAATATTAGCCTGATACATGTTTATATCAATCGCATCATATTTTTCCAATGTTTTTGCATCTATATAATCCTGAATAGAAGTAATGTCATGATCAATATATAGCTTTTTGCCGTCAATATCACGGGTAAAGCCACGCACGCGATAATCCATGGTTATAATATCCGAATCAAAACTGCCAATCAAAAAATCAAGAGTGCTGAGCGGCGTAATCTCGCCACATGTTGCAACATCTATATCTACACGGAAGGTAGCAATAGAATTATCAGGGTGGAACTCAGGATAAGTATGCACCGTAACATGGCTTTTGTCTAAATGAGCAACAATTGTTTCGCCATCAAGAGAAGGAATCATCGACTCCTCGGCAATAAGTACGGTAACACTTGCTCCTTGCGGTTCGTAATCCTGCTTGGCTACATTAAGGACGGTGGCACCAATCATATCTGTAACTTCCAGCAGAATGTTTGTCAGTCTTTCAGAATTGTACTGCTCATCAATATAGGCAATATAATCCCTTTGCTCCCTCTCAGTTTTTGCATAACAGACATCATAGATATTAAAACTAAGTGCCTTGGTTAAATTATTAAAGCCATACAGTTTTAATTTGTTTCCCATTTTTTACCTCCTTAAAAAACAAAATACCCAGATATGTTGTATTAAACACAACATTACCTGAGTTTGGCCATTTCTAAATTCGGTGCATTATTTATTATTGAATTCGCATTCATTTTATTTATTCACGTTTTTAGATATTAGAGTCGATTGAGCAAAAAATTACTTTCACTACTCTTATTGACCGTTTCACAAGTATTGTGCAGCTTAACACACGCGGTTATGAAGTAACCAACTTATAAAATTTGAGTATTTAACTCAATCAATAAGGCAACCTTAGTTGCCAATCGGCAATTGACCCGGCTGTCCGTATGGCCGTAGTTCCCTCTTTAGGGAAGGTCATATAAATCTAATAATCTAATCCTTGACATTATGTAAAGAGTATCATATACCCCATAATTTGTCAATATTTTACACTTTTAAACAGAAATATTCCCCCTTAATTTTAGTAATCAAGGGGGAGTAACAATTAATTCATGTTTTTATTATCAGAATGCGGGAACAACGGCTCCTTTATATTTATCTTCAATAAACTTTTTGACTTCAGGGCTTGTCAAAGCTTTAGCAAGTTTTTGAAGTTCCGGTCTGTTTTCGTCGCCTTTACGAATTGCCACAATATTAGCATAAGGAGAATCTTTAGGTTCAGTAAAGAG
>CAYRVN010000078.1:0-7013 GCA_964427675.1 uncultured Acidaminococcales bacterium | reverse complement strand
TTTTTATTTTTATAAAATCCTCAGGAGAAATTTCTTTCTTCACTTGCGCCTAATTTATGCGAGTATCCTTGTTTCCTCTACAAATAAAAGCGTTTGTTCAAAATTTCATTTCCCATTTGGATCATATAAATCAAAAAAATGCAAAGCACATCATTACTCATACTATGGGCATAATTTTACACGATATATACAGATAGCGCAAGGTTTTTGCAATATTATCTTATTTGTCAGACATATTATTACCCACAAATGTCCAACAGTGTTAATTTGTTTACATTTATAAAAAATGCACTACCCAATTAGGTAGTGCATTTGACTCTAAAATAAATCTTTTTTGCTTATTTCCAACATAGCCCCTGTAAATCTATTTTCCAAAACTACTTTGACAGAAGAAGCGAGATACCACTCTGATATTTGCAGCAGTGTGTTGTCAACACTATACTTTTCATAAACAACGGCCAAAGGCTGCCCCAATAATTCATGCAATTGTTTGTCGACCAGGTCATAATCAGCAGAAGCAAAATCCACATGTGCCTGCACAAAACCAGCCTTTTGATCAAAAACAAGCCGTGGCTCTGAAGTCGCTTTTACTTCACCCATAATTGGCGACAAATCAAGATCGGCGGTGTAAAATGTCAGGCCAGGCATAGCGCTGGTTGCTCCAGGGCCTGCAACCTCAGCAGGTTTAGCGCCCCACTTCAACCCTAAAAAGCCCGTTTCCAGCGATTTGCTCAAAGAACTTGCAGACTGCTTGCTTTGCAGATTTTGTTCTGAATTAGCCTTAAACTGAATAGGCGTGTTTATTTCGCTGCCGCCCCATTCGACAAGTGTAAACCCTTTGCGCGTTAATTGTGGCAACACCTGCTCCGGCAACAACGAAGCAGAGTTGAAATCATTCAGTCCGGAAAATTCCATGAATACCCTTATGACAGTATCTGCGAATGGTTTTGTCTTGAGAACTGAACTTCCGTCGATGTCGTCATTAATCCTGAAATGCACAAAGCAATGTTCAAATTTATTCATTTCCGGCAGCCAATAAACAATAAAGTCATTGATTTCACTTTCATTCAGGCCTATATAAGCCAATTTATGCTCCAGAAAAGCAATGTAATCGTCTTTTGCCACATAAAAACCAGTTTGGAACTTGTAGTGTTCTTCAGGGAAAGCATATGCACCATCCCAGAACAAGTATTTATATTTGCGATTATCCGCCAGATTCAGCAGCGTACCATCCTTTTCTGCTATTATCGTCCAATTATCTTTATAAAGCGGGTACGTAGTTATTAATTTCCCTTTGAATTCGTGCGTAACCACTATCTTTTGCTTTTTCTCAGGATAGAGATAAATAGCAGGTTTCTTGACGAACATTTCCGGTTCCAGAACTACTTTCAGCGGCGCATCCTTAATTTCATTAATGGCAATGCTGGTACTGCCATAATGTGACACAAATTCGATAGCGGAGGCTTGTTTTAATTTTTCTTCCGCAACTTTGATACTGAAATCAGGTTGTTTAGAATTTAATAACAGCTCAGCTTTTTGATCTGCGGAAGCCGGCAGTAAATATATTTGATAGTTTTCACAGGGAACGAGTTCATTACGCGGCACAATGTATTGATATTTGTAAACCATGCCTGTGATTGTTCTTTCTACCTTTACCTGTTCAGTCTGATCAGTCACGCTTTCATAAGCAAATACAGGTTCCTGGAATTGCGAGAATGAAAACAGTAAACTTAATAAAATACCAAACAATATTTTTCTCAATATCCTCACCTATCCCTTTTTCGAATATCATCGCATACAAATTTTCATGCCATAATCGATATAATTATAGCATGAGTATGCTTTTTAATCGCCAGAAAAATTTTTTCATATTTCTGACCTTTAGCAAAAAGGTATCCAGGTAAAAATGTCGAATTACAAGGAAGCGCAATAAGTTTATGACAATTTACCACCAATGCGTCACAGCTTGATTAAGGAGGGGTGTAATTATGGAGTTCCTCAAACATGTAACAGAATTAAGTGTTGAAGAAGCTGAAACAATCAAAGGCGGTAAAACCTGCAATTGTTCCTGTTCCTGCTCCTGCAGCCAGAGCAATGTAACCGCAACCACCAGAGATTCTAACAAGAGTGCTTCGGCAGCCAGCACTTTCGCCGGCGGCTCACAACCTTGGTAAGCCAAAACGAAAAATCTTTCTTCATGCCAATATCACTATAAAACTGATATTGGCATGAACTATTAAAGGAGCAATATAAGATGCTGCCCAACGAACAAAATGGGTTGAAAAACTATCCCTTAATCAAGATATTCAATTATGGCGAAGACGTTCTGATCTATGATGCTAAGCCTCATTTCGCTTTTCTCTTATCTACTGTTGAAAAAAATGTCCTATTGGACTTTTTAAATAATCTTTCACTGGCTGAAATCAGGCAAAAATATGCAGAGTTGATTCCTGAAGCTCATTTGCGGTCTTTGCTTGAAAAATTCCAAAGCTTAAAAAATGTTGGTGTCTTCAGGCAAGGGGCTGCAGCTGAAATATCTCCTGTTGATACCGCTGCGCTGGAAGAACAGTTAAAATATTATGATGAAAACATCTTGCTGCGCAAATTCTGTCTGGAGGTAACGCAAAACTGCAATTATGCCTGCCGTTACTGCAAAAGAACCATTGCTGCAGAAAAAGGTGAGGCTTCTAATCTTGATATGAGCGAAGAAATCGCCTGCAAAGGCATACAATATTATTTTGAGAAATACATTGCCTTTTTCCAAAAGCTAACAGAAGAGAAAAAAGCACTGCTTTTAGAAACAGTACCGCCTACACTTTCCTGGTATGGAGGAGAGCCTTTCCTGAATTTTGATTTGATTCAAAAAAGTGCGGAGTATTTTAAAAATCTGCCCTGGGAAAAATATGGCATACCGACTTCTTCGATTACATTTACCGCCAACAGCAATTTGTCTATTATCAATGAAGATATTCTGCATTTTCTTGTTGAACATAACGTTACCTTGTTCGCCAGCCTTGACGGCCCGCAGGCAGAACAGGATAAGTGCCGCGTATTTCCTGATGGCACCGGCACCTTTGCCATCGCTTATGCAAATTTAATGAAGATTAAAGATTATAATCCTGACTATTTCAAAAACAAAGTAACGATTTTCGGTGTTTATACGGCTGAACATGATTATCAAAAATGCATCGATTTTACTGCTAAGCTTGGTACGCTGGATGCTCAGCACTTCTCAGTCGAATATGCCGGCTCCTTCGTCTATGACATTAATGCTGAAACAAAGTATTATACTGACGAACTGTCGAACAATCTGGCAAACTTTGAAAAAATGGTCCTGGCAGTCAAAGATGACCCTGACCCGTACATGAACAATTTTGCCAATATCTTTCCTTTTGCTAAATTACATACAGACAATCCAGCCGGAAAAGAGCATTTAAACATCATGCTTACCTGCCCGATGGCTTTCGACAACCTGATGCTGGCAGCTAACGGCGATTACCTGATCTGCCACAAAGTCAGCGGCACCCTGCCCATTGGTAACGTTAAAACAGGTCTTGATTGGCAAAAACTGCTTGCATTTTATCAAAAATATAATACAGCCATCAATAATGCTGCCTGTAAAAGCTGTTGGAATGTAAATTTCTGCTCTGTCTGTGCGGCAGCCCGCCTAGACGGTGATCATTTCGTTAATCCATCTAAGCACGAATGTGATTGTTTCCGTCTGCGTATGGAATATGATTTTAACTGTTTCCTTCTCCTTGCCAGCAAATATCCTGATTTACTGACCAAAATCTTTGCTTACCGCAATGATCACAATAATTTTATCGGGGTTATCGACATCAATGACTTTTAAGAAGAAATTTCCTATTTATCTCCAATACGATGCTATGGACTGCGGCCCTACTTGTCTGCGCATGATTGCCAAGTTTTACGGCAAGGATTATCCCTTGGCTTATCTCCGCGAAAAAAGTTATGCCGACCGCGAAGGGACTTCTTTGCTTTGTTTGCGGGATGCAGCCAAAGAAATCGGTATGGAGGCCAAATGCGCTCTTATTACTATTGCAGATTTGTCTGGCAATATTCCTCTGCCTTGCGTTGTCCATTGGGATCAAGAGCATTTTGTTGTTGTTTATCAAGTTTCCGATGATAAATTTACTGTTGCTGATCCTGCCATCGGCGAAAGATGTTTTACTAAAGAAGAATTCTTAAGTCATTGGGCAAGTAAAGGTGAGGCAGGGTATGCGCTTTTATTGCATCCAGCCGATGTCTTTTACCAAAAACAGCCGCCAATGCCGGCAGAGAAGGGTTTAGTGAGCCTTTTTTTATATCTTAAAGAATACAATCGTCTGCTATTACAGTTATTATTACTAATGCTCTTAGGCAGTGTTATCCAGCTTGCGTTGCCTTTTTTGGCCCAGACAATAGTTGACAGAGGCATTGAGAAAAAAGATTTAGGTTTCTTAGAATTGATTTTGCTTGGTCAGTTGCTGCTCATGCTCAGCAGGGCTTCTGTCAGCTTTTTGCGCGGCTGGCTGCTTTTTCATATCAGCACGCCATTAAACATCCGCCTTGTTCACGATTTTCTGGTCAAATTGACTAAACTCCCGCTCCGCTATTTTGATGTTAAGATGGTTGGCGATACGCTGCAGCGCATCGGTGACCACCAACGCATAGAATTATTCCTGACAACCTCTTTCCTGAATATCCTACTCACTATTTTGAATCTTATAGTCTTCGGCACTGTGCTGGCCATTTACAGCTTGCCGATCTTCGCCATCTTCATTACCGGAACTTTTCTTTATCTTGCCTGGCTAAAACTCTTCCTGGCAAAACGCAGGTCGCTTGATTTTGATAAGTTCAAACAAATGGGCAAAACCCAAAGCCAAATCATCCAATTGATTATGGGTATGCAGGAAATCAAGCTGAATAATTGCGAACAACGCAAAATCAAAAACTGGTTCAACCTGCAGGAAGGTTTGCTGAGGCTGGGAAGAAAAGCCTTGGCTGTAACCCAAAAACAAGAAACCGGCTGCTTCCTGCTGCAAGAAACGCAAAACATCATCATCACCTATTGGGCAGCACGTTCAGTCATTAATGATGAAATTTCCCTTGGTATGATGCTGGCCATTCAGTTTATTCTTGGACAGCTGAATGGACCTGTCGAACAACTCATGCATTTTATAACAATTGCTCAGGATGCGAAAATAAGCCTGGAGCGCATTGAGGAAGTTAAAACTTTAAAAGAGGATGAAAATCCTGACGAGAAAAGCATAACCGAGGTATCGCCAGAAGCTTCCCTTGTTCTTCGTGATGTTTCTTTCCAATATGGCAGTCCTTACTCGGAAAAAGTACTGCAAAATATTTCGCTTATGGTTCCCAGTAAAAAGGTAACTGCCATTGTTGGCACTAGTGGCAGCGGCAAGACTACACTGCTCAAACTAATGCTGGGAGTATATGAACCAACTGCCGGTGAGCTATTGCTGGATTCGACACGTCTAAGCACTATACAGAAAAAAGCTTGGCGGCAGGAATGCGGAAGCGTTCTGCAAGACGGCTACATCTTTTCTGATACCATCGCCAATAATATCGCTTTGCAGGACGAAAACATTGATGAAGACAAACTTATTCTCGCCGCCAAAACTGCCAACATAGAAGAATTTATCCAATCGCTGCCCCTAAAATACAAAACTATCATCGGGGCTGACGGTCAAGGACTAAGTCAGGGACAAACGCAGCGTATTTTAATTGCCCGTGCCGTTTACAAAAATCCTCAGTTCATCTTTTTTGATGAAGCAACTAATTCTTTGGATGCCAATAATGAGGCAATCATCATGAAGAACCTTGAACAATTTTTTCAAGATAAAACAGTAGTCATAGTTGCCCACCGCTTAAGTACGGTCCGCAACGCCGATCAGATTATTGTTCTGGATAAGGGCAGAGTGGTCGAAACCGGGACGCATACGGATTTAATAAATAATAAAAACTTCTATTACAAATTAGTCAAGAACCAATTAGAATTAGGCAATTAGATACCAAAAGGACAAAGGGGACTGTCCCCTTTGTCCTTTTTTGGGGGCCTGCTTTGGTCTTTCGCTTAGACGAAAAAACGGCCAAAGGGGTAGTTCCCCTTTGGCCGTTTGCTTAACACGGATAAAAAATCCCATGTATTTTAAGAAAAAACGCGGCCTAAGCTTATTGCAGCTGGTCGCTTCGCCTTGCAAAATCAATCTTTTTTCTCATATTCATCTATAGTTCTGCTTTTGTAAAGGTACCCGAAAAGCCTATCATAGACGACCAAGTTGCAATCAATTAACTCGACCGTTTCGATTGTCTTCCGCCCATCATCGAAATAAAATCTACCGTTGCTTTCAAAACTACGTATCACTGTAACCCTCTCCTCTCCTCGTTTTACGTCAAAAAGAATATTCTGCATAATATACAGAATATTCTTTTATTGCTTTTATTTTATCACTTATTTCTGCCTATGCCTATTTACAATCTTATGAATAATTGATTTTATTTGTAAACATTTATGTTTTATTAATATTTGTACTTATTTTTTGAAAATTCACTACTATTTTATTATCCCAAGTTGCTGTTGGTATTCAGCACTCTGATAGCATTCAGGATAGCGATAACGGAAACACCAACATCTGCAAAGACAGCCGCCCACATGTTAGCCAGTCCTAAAGCTCCCAGCACCAGCACTACTACCTTTACACTTAACGCGAAGAAAATATTTTGCTTAGCTATCATCACTGTCCTCTTGGCAATCTTGATCGCAGCCACAATCTTCGATGGCTCATCCGTCATTATTACAACATCCGCCGCTTCAATGGCTGCATCAGATCCTAAACCGCCCATGGCAATACCAATATCAGCCCTGGCCAGTACCGGTGCGTCATTGACTCCATCGCCCGCAAAAGCAACCGTACCCTTACCTGTTTTTTCTGCCATGATCGCTTCCAGTTTATTGACTTTGTCAGCAGGTAATAGTTCCGTATAAGCTCGGT
>CAYRVN010000077.1:0-7124 GCA_964427675.1 uncultured Acidaminococcales bacterium | reverse complement strand
ACTATAAATTTCTTTATCATAAGACTGAAGAGCACCAACAAAAAACTTCTCTCGCTGTTTTTCGTCAGCTATTTCAATAACGCTATTTTGAATGATTTTAGAATTGATTGCATTAATATGTTCTGCTTTGTGCAAAAACATGTCAACCTGATAGTAAATATCCTTTGTGGCATCTTCCGCAAGTTTCTGTGTGAGATTTTCAGCTGAAGCAGTCCAATTAGAAAAAACAAGATAGGCAACACTACTCATAGTAATACACATCGTTAAAATATAAACAATGCCAAGAATAGATTTTATGGATAGGCTCCTTTGCCTCTTGTCTGCCATTTTTACCATCCTTAAAATAAAAATTAAATCTAATTTTATTCTAACATGGAAATTTTTTAAGTTTTGGTAATTAATAGTAATTTTTCATCTATTTTGGTAAAGTAATAATCTACATCCCAAATCTTCTGGGGCAAACCGTTCTGCACTTATTGCATTCAACTGTTCCAAAGCCTTTCTCCGTCTGCCCATATGCCTTGGTTCTGCACGATTTTTGATTTGCCCCGATACCATCCAATGCTTGTACAGGACAGTTTTTCACACATAATTGACAGTCCTCAATACAAATGCTTTCAGCAAGTGGATCTGATTCAATCTTTAAATCAGTCAATACAACTCCAACTGTCAGCAGATTGCCATATTTTTTATTTAAAAGTAGGGAGTTCTTACCCAATGCGCCTAATCCCGCCTGTACAGCAGCATGTTTCATTGAGATGAGGCCTCTCCCTTCCAATTTTTCGCTGTTCCAATATTCATAGGGTGCATCGCAAGGTAAAGGTACAGCAATTTTGTCATAGTTATCTTCAATGAATCTAGCCGTTTGAAAGGATATTTTATCAATGGCAGGACAACTAATATCATTATAATGTGCGTAGATAATCCGGGAATCAACTTTCAATAAACCTTTAGGAAGAGCCATGGCAATTACAATAACCGTTTGGCAATCAGAAAATAAATCTCGAGGGTGAAATCCAAGAGGAGCATCCGTAAATCTGTCAATAGCAGCAAAGCCACATAAGTCAGCCCCTAAATTTAAGATGTTTTCCCTTAGCAATTCCTTCATTAATCAACACCCCTTACATAATTTTGCCCGTTATAATTATTTTTATCCACTGCCATTATAGCACTTAATATTTACAATTGTACTGTGGCTAAACACATAATGCAAAATAACCTGGACCGAAGTCCAGGTTATTTTTATAAGCAATTCTCAATAATTTTAAATATTCTTAAACTCATTACAGTGTATTTATGAAATTTCCCGCTTCCAGCCAAAACCTTTCATCCCACCAGCGAATGGCAGCAGGCGAAGGAGACGGAAGAACGAAAACTACAGTCTTGCCAATAGTTTTATCCTGTCTGCCGTAATGAATATCCGTGCTCGAGCTTAACCCATAATAACTCTGCGCGGCCTTCTTACTGGTAAAACACAAAACCTGCGGCTGAAACTTCAAGATTTTTTCTTCAAGCGCCTCACTGTCAAAATCATGCTTTTTAAGAACTTTGTCCATGCCAAATTGCTCTTTTGCCATATCAGTCAAACCAATACCAACATCAAGAACCTTATGGAAATCTTTTGCTGCCATCTTTTCTGTGGTCAGGCCCATCTTATGAAGCATTTCCCAGAATTTATTACTGTTGTTGGCATAATAGGCGCCAGCCTTCGCGGACACATTACCAGGCGCTGTGCCACAGAACACAACTTTTAAACCATTTGCCAGTATATCAGGCAATACCATGTCTTAATCCTCCAAGAAATAATTCGTCTTTTTTTAGAAAGGTATTTTATCCTCCATCAAATGATGAAGATCAATCTTTTCACCATCGACAACAAAAGTGCCATCGCCATTGGCATGAAAAGTCCGCCGTTCTTTACGTTCTTTGTCAATCCAGGCTTTCACGCCCTGCAGCAAAAAAATACCTGGTTCTTCAATATAATCTATAATTTTGCATTCCAGGCAGGCAAGACATTCGGCAACCAAAGGAGCAGCGACCTCGCTCGCCGGCAAAGGAGTCAGTTCGAACTTTTTGAACTTATCAGTATCCTTGCCCGAACAGTCGCCGATACTGATAACCTTTTCAATAATATCGACTGTTGGCACCGCTAAAACGCATTCTTTCTTTTTCATCATAGCTTTAAAAGAATGGTTCCACGGTCCGGTGGTTAAAGCCAGCGTCAGCGTAAAATCAGTCACCATATGCCAGGATATCGTCATAAGATTGTTCTGCTTGCCGTCATGCGTTGACACTAAAATGACGGGGCCCGGTTCAAACAACATAAAAGCTTTATTTAACGATAACTCTACAAAAGCCATTTTTTCATCCCCTTTGCAAAATTCGTTACAACACGTATTATGTTGGAATTGTTCGCCGCCGATAACTTTGTTCCTGCAGATATTCAATATTTAGGTGCAAAAACGGCCAAAGGGGAAACGGTCAAAGGGGACTGTCCCCTTTGACCGCTACAAGCACCTAAACTTTTTTCACTTCATTACCGTTAACAATTATCGCCTGCTTGTTATTGATCGCAAGTAAATTGTATTTATCTCCATAGGTATTAATGATTTCTTCTACAGCCTCCGCAAAAGGGAACTCTCCTTCATGCGGCAAAAGATAAAAATCAACCAACTTCAATGCTTCATAAGACGCCAGTTCCGGAGCTAATTCTTTAGGATCCATTGGCTGCACGTATTCAACATTAGGCGCCGTAATCATCCCGCCTGCCGATTCGCCAATATAAATCATTCCTTCGCTGACACGCTTTGCAATTAATTTCAAGAGATTTTTCCTTTTCAATTCCTGTAATAAATAAAAAGTGTTGCCACCGGCAATATAAAGATATTTTGTTTGCTCTATCTTTTCTCTTGCCGCTGCTTCTGATGCAGTTGCAACATCAAGAATTTCCACAGCAAAGCCAAGTTCTGCTAATTTATTTTGAGCCTTTGCAAGATGCTTCTTATATTCATCAACGTTAGCAGCAGTCGGAATAAAGACCACCTTTTTCTCAAATTCCGCACTTACAAAATACTGCTCAAATAACTGTGCCGTACCGGCAAAGTACGAGGTTAAAAATAATTTTTTCAAAAGATCAGCCTCCTTTTTATCGCAGCAAGTTGCCAGCAAGTTGCTTTATACAACATATAGTCGCACAAATGAAGCAAGAACACAATATGTGTACTTGGCCTTATTAAAAATTCATTCTCCAGCAAGTTACCAGCAAGTTAAATTTTACGCCCACCAAGGGATATATCTCATATACCTTGGTGCTGTATCAGGATCAAATGGTTTAATAAGTCCACCTTTAACAGCTTCTTTGATAAGTCTGGAAATGCTTCCTGAATAGCTATCCTTAATACCAAACCGTTCACGTAAAGAGCTGTTTGTGATTTGCTTACCCTCAATTTGTTTAATACAAGCGTGAAAATAACAAGATCTTAGTCTATCTTCCGAAGACAAATTGGCAAAAGGCACATAGGAATACAACGTAACTCTGGTATTTTCCTGATAAATATCAATTTTAGGTGCCGGCAGCTGCTTTAATTCACAGCTAATAGCTATTTTATCCCATCCTGTACCAAGTTCTTCACACATTCTTAATCTACGCATCAGAGCTGCTAGCTTC
Source organism: uncultured Acidaminococcales bacterium (assembly GCA_964427675.1). Taxonomy (GTDB): domain Bacteria; phylum Bacillota; class Negativicutes; order Acidaminococcales; family Acidaminococcaceae; genus RZYP01. The sequence goes on along the minus strand of CAYRVN010000077.1, from coordinate 3,457 downwards.
TCATTTCTAGATTTAGGAGGATTGTCAATAATCCGCTTAACATCAACTAACGGCGTTCCTGGATTTGTAATCTCTATACGATTATCAAATATTTCGATAACAGGTCCTGTACCAGTAAGCGAAAAATCTTGATGTATCAGTGCATTTGCAACCGCCTCCCTAACAGCAAGACTTGGATACGCCGACTCAGTTTCTCTAAGCGCCACACGAATTACTTCTTCTGTTGGCAGCAATGCCTCAATATATTTTAGCAATCCTTCAAAACCTGCCACATAACCTTTTGTGCCAACTTCTTCTCTGAGCATAGTAAGACGATTATCACCTTTATATTGAACAACTCTTACCGCTTTTCTAGATAAACTAGGAAAATCAGAAAGTTTTTTTGAAAATAACAACGCTCCCATATTAGTTATACCAAAAAGACCATTGTCTTGCTTGACTACAATGCACTCTTCTAACAAATAATGAATTACTCCACTTAAATCTGACGGTTGAGGTTCGCTTTTTATATCGAAATAAACAGCAAAATCCAAAAGACTTGCAACTTCATTTGGTTCCAAATCTTTTTTAGCAATTAACTCCTCAAATTTCTTTAGTCTTAACCTGTCCCAAAGTTGAGCTTGTACAGCCGGATAATCACATAGCTTCTTAGTATAGCTACCAATCCTTATGTAATCAACTTTCTGAAACATAACTGTTCTGCTGTTGGCGGCACAAATTATCAGAATGACTACTTTATAATCATCTAAATCAATTGAATGAAATTCAAATTCGGCATTACTTGATAACATCTGTCTAAGCCAATTTTCAATTTCTTCATTTCCTTTCTTCAAACTATGTTGATCAAAGTCTGTTCCCAAAATTTCATGAGTCTTGTCATGTATACCCCAAATCATATAACCACAATTTCTCTCATGCAGTGCAGCTGCGTTAGCAATCGCACTGATATCTTTCCCTATTGTTTCAGGAGTATAATTGTTATGTTTAAATTCAAGCCACGGAGTTTCATTTTCAAATTTGCATAATTCTTTTACAAGAATTTCAAGATTTTCCATTGTCTTTTCTCTTCCTCGCTATGAAATATATAACATAAGACACTATTAGTATAATTTTTTTTATTTTATGCCGCTGCATTCTTGTTAATCGTATCTATCGCCTTACGAATGCCAAGCCACAAATTCATATCGTCAAATACTTCGACGACGCTGCCCTTGTCGGTAAAGGGACTGCCCTGCAAGACTCTCAGATCCTTCATCATCCCATTTTTCACGATATAGTTGATAATCTGATTGACGAAATAAATCTGCCTTGGGTCAAGGTTCGCCTCATCAATGAATTGCGAGAAGGCTTCTTTTGCCGCCGTCATATCGAGCCCCACAATTGACCGTACCAATTCGCCCAGCGGTGTATCGCCGAACTCTTTTTGGTAATCTTCCTTGGTTCCCAGCTCGCTCCACAGAATCTTCTCCAGTTCTGCCACATCTTCTTTTGTCAGCGGTTTGTTCGTCTTCAATTTCGCAATCGCGGGATTGTTTTCGTGCTCGCGAATATAATAATTGACTTTCTTTTTGTAATTAACCAGATAATCCTGACCCATGTCGGAAGCATTTTCTTCGACGCCTGTAATGGTATCGGCAAAATCAGTTTCATACTTTGCCTGCGGCTCGAACTCGATGTACTTCATCAAATCACGTAGTTTGGTCCTGATATTTTCGAACTCACTAATGCCACCCTTGGCAACATAATCCGTATGCAAAAGCGTATCCAAAAACTCTTTCTGCGCAGTTACTGCCGGAATCGTACCATAATGCGTAAGTGCGGACACCTTGCGCATTAGATCGCCCTTCGGTTTCCCTGCTTTCTTACCGACCAGATAGGCCAGCTCAATCTGATGCATCAGTGCGTCAAAACGCACAGCCGTATATTCATCTTCTTCCGGTAAAATCAGCGGGGATATCTCTGACGCAATCTGCAGAACATTTTCGTAGGTCAGCGCCTCAAAAGTCTTTTTGCTGCCAAACAAATCCACATAGCGCAGATGCTGCTTGACCGCAAAATTGTCCCGGTTCAGTGCGCAGACCCTGTCGACCAGCTCTTTGACCAAACCCTGTCTGAAGTCTATCAGCTCTTCTGTCTGATAGGCCAAGTCCTGCAATTTATAAACTATTTCGGCTTTCAAATCAAAGAGCTTTTGCTGGACGCTTACACCCGCCGCCGCATCCTTACCCTTGCCGTTTACACGGAAAAACTCAAAATTAGAGCAGAAATCAAAAATGTAGAATTCCTGCTTGTCCTCGCCATCGAGCAAACCTTCGCACAGACGGGTACCGCGTCCGATCATCTGCCAGAACTTCGCCTTACTCATAACCTTCTTGAAAAACACCAGGTTCAAAATTTCAGGCACGTCAATGCCTGTGTCCAGCATATCGACCGAAATAGCGATTTGCGGCAGCTTGTTCCTATCGGAAAATTCATCCAGCAGGCTTTGCGCATAATTGGTATAGTTGTCAATTACCCTGCAGTAATGCGCCGGATATTCAGGGTATTCCTGATTCCAGACAGCCAGAATCTTCTCGGCATGCAGGTGGTTTTTGGCGAAGATAATCGTCTTGCCGACACTGCTGCCGTAATTTACTTTCAAACCTTTAGTCAGCAAGATATTTAAAACCTGCTTAATCGTGTCCTTGTTAAAAATCCATTCGTTCAAGGCAGAACTGTCCAATGCCGGTGGTATTTCTCCGTTTTCGTTGGTAAACAATTCCTCGTATTGCTTTTTCTCTTCGTCGCTCAATTCATCGTAAACAATACCTTCATTCATGAATTTCAGTTTGGTTTCAATCGAACGATAATCAACCAAATACTTGTCTTCTACCGCCTGCTGCAACTCGTAGCCATAAGTCGGCACGCCTGCTTCCAATTCGAAAACAGCATAGGTATTCTTGTCAATTTCATCGCGCGGCGTAGCAGTCAACCCCACCAGCAGGGCGTCGAAATAAGTGAAGATGTCCTTATATTTGTTGTAAATGCTCCGATGCGCCTCATCGACCACAATCAGGTCAAAGTGGCCGCAGGTAAACAATTTACCTCCAGTTTCGTCTTTGCTCTCATCAATACAACCCATCATCGTCTGGTAAGTCGAAAATACACCCCTGGCGTTAGCATTATCTTTTTCTTCGACCAGATTGGTAATCGACACGTCGGGCAGCAAATTATGGAATGCCCTTTTCGCCTGCGTGACCAAGCTGTTCCGATCGGCCAAAAAGAGAAAATTTTTGGCCCAGCCGTTTTTAATCAAAACATCGACAAGCGAAATAACCGTTCTCGTCTTGCCGCTCCCCGTCGCCATGACCAAAAGAGCCTTCCGACGGTTTCTCACGTCAAAGGCTTCGCATACTGCTTTGATTGCTTCCTTTTGGTAATAGCGACCGGAAATATCGTCACTGATACGCACATTATG
>CAYRVN010000076.1:0-7151 GCA_964427675.1 uncultured Acidaminococcales bacterium | reverse complement strand
AAATTCAAAAAAATGAACCAGACCTTTTAAGGAGACAAAATATGGAAGAACAAGATAACGAACGGCATGGCGTAGTACGCAAGAAGCTGCGTGTTGGGCGTTTGATTGCATTCTTGGTGTTGTTTTTCGGAGCATTGGCTAGCTGTTTTTTCCTCGGCCAATGGTTATATACTGTTTTTTCCCCGCCAAAAGTACCGGTTGTCGCAGCTGATGATGATATGGTTTTCGATGAAACCCTGAACAAACGTCTTAACGTACTCATACTTGGTATTGATGACGGCGACAATGAATATAAGGATGCTCCCAAACGCACAGATGTAATGCTGCTCGCAAGTTTCGACCCCGTCAAGAATGATGTCGCGTTACTTTCTTTGCCAAGAGACACAAGGGTAAAAATTGCTGGCTATCAAGGCCTGGATAAAATAAATCATGCTTATGCCTATGGCGGCGTTCCACTGGCCAAAAAGACGGTGGCTAATCTGCTGCAAGTGCCAATACATTATTATGTTCTGCTTAATTGGCAGGGATTTAAAGATGTCATAGACAAGATAGGCGGCATTGATTATTACGTTGAAAACGATATGGATTATGAAGATCCTTATGCGGATTTAAAAATTCATATAGAGCAAGGTTACCAGCATATGGATGGCGAGAAAGCAGGACAGTATATCAGATTCCGTAATGATGAACTCGGAGATATAGGACGCGTGCAACGACAACAGAGATTTTTAAAAGCTTTGGCAGCGGAGATATTCAGCGTCGGCAATGTAATTAAAGTGCCGTCTTTGATTAACACGGTTGAAAAGCATATTGAGACAGACATGGATTTTCTGACAATGGTGAAGGCTGCCAATAGCTTCAAGGTTTTTGGCGGCGACAAAGTCAAATCACAAATGCTTTACGGAGATTTCCAAACAATTAATGGTGTAAGCTATTGGGTAACAACACCAGAAAAAACACAACAAACTCTTAATGAACTGAATATTCCTTATAAAAAGAACAAAAAATGAAAATGGGAGGCGATATTTCGATGATAAGAACTGGAAACGAATTAGCGCAAAAAATAGCAAAATTGGCAAGTGACAAAAAGGCAGAGGATATTTTACTTCTGAATATGGAAGGCATATCACCTGTAACTGATTATTTCATGATTTGCAGTGCCGGCAATAGCACTTTGGTAAAGGCCATTGCTGACAATATAGAAGAAAAGATGGCAGAAGAGGGCGTACTACCTCTGCATAAGGAGGGTTATGCCGAAGGCCGCTGGATCCTGATGGATTACGGCGATTGTGTAGCACACGTTTTCCTTAATGAAGAACGCGACTTCTACAACTTAGAGCAATTGTGGGCCGATGCTCCTTCTGAACCATTTATGGAGAAGGAAGAAAATGATAGAAAATAAAAAAGTTGAAGTAAAAACCGTAGGCGTGCACAGACCTGGTGATGTCTGTGAACTGAAGGTTGTGCGTGAAAACGAAATGGGGGCTTTCCTCGATGCTGGTACCGGCAATACTTCCGATGATATTCTGCTGCATAAGCAACAACAGGATACGCCGGTAAAAGTCGGTGACATTGTTAAGGTGTACCTTTACCTCGATCCGCATGGTCGTATGACGGCAAGCCGCAAATTGCCGAAAATGCGTGAAGGGCAGCTTGGCTATGTCAAGGTGCTCAGCGTAACGCGTGACGGTGGTTTCGTTGATATCGGCGCCGAACGCGGTGTTTTCCTGCCTTATAGTGAAATGCGCGGACATGTTTCTCCTGGACAGCTTGTCTGGGTCAAACTTTATCGCGACAAGACAGGCAGACAAGCGGTTTCTATGCGAGTGGAAGAGGAAATGGTCAGAGCCTCCAAACCAGCTGTCGACGTGAAGGTTGGCGATGAAATAACAGGTACTGTTTATAACATCTTGCCGGAAGGTTTCTTCCTGATTACCATGGAACGTTATATCGCCTTTATTCATCGCAGCGAAGTACCGGGCGGACGCCTTGATTTTGGGCAGAAGGTTACAGGCCGCATTGCTTTCATACGTGAAGATGGCAGAATAAACTTGTCACTAAGACCGCAAAAAGAACAAGCCAGAGTACTCGACGCTGACCTGATTCTTTCACTGCTCGAAAAACGCAAAGGCAGTATGCCTTACGGTGATGATACACCGGCGGAAATCATTAAAGATGTCTTCGGCATCAGTAAGTCAGCTTTCAAAAGAGCCCTGGGCAAACTGATGAAGGATGGCAAGGTCAAGCAGGAAAACGGCTGGACTTCGCTCATCGAAGAGTAGATGTTGACAAAAATCACGAAAATCTTTATAATACAGCTTGTAAGTCTAATGGGGGCATAGCTCAGCTGGGAGAGCGCTTGAATGGCATTCAAGAGGTCAGCGGTTCGATCCCGCTTGTCTCCACCAAGTAAATATGCGGTTGTCAGAGAAATCTGGCGACCGTTTTTTATTATTTGCCAGGAAACATTGTAGGAAGTAATAGAGCCACTTGCGATGCTTTTGCAAGTGGCTCTTTCGTTATTTTGTTACTTTATCGAGATTACTTAAATATATTAAATTTATTATCGCACGACTTGTCTTTAAGGAATGATAATGGTTGCGCCCTCTGTTGCTCTGGCTTCTGCTGCCTTATGTGCGGCAACAATCTCTGATAGAGCGAATTTCTTGCCGATATGAGGCTTGATAATGCCAGCGCGAATTGCTTCAAACACTTCAGCGGCATTTGCCTGAAAAACAGCGGGGTCACTGTTGTGTGGGAAAACAGACGGTCTGGTAAGGAAGAGGCATCCTTTTTTGTTCAGCAATTCGGGGTCAATAGCCGGTGCCGGACCAGATGCGGCTCCAAACAAGACAACCAAACCGAACTGAGCTGCACACTCAAGTGACTTCAAGAAGGTATCTTTGCCGACGGAATCATAGACGACATTTGCCTTTTTGCCGTTGGTTGCTGCCAGCAATGTTTCTACCCAGTTTTCTTTGGAATAGTCGATGACGATATCAGCGCCGCATTCTTTAGCGACTGCGCATTTTTCAGGTGATCCGGCAGTGCCAATCACGAAAGCACCAAGGACTTTAGCCCACTGGCAGAGTATTTGACCAACGCCGCCGGCGGCTGCGTGCACCAGAATAATTTCACCTTTTTTGACTTCGTGTGTTTTACGCAGCAGATATTGTGCCGTGATGCCTTTGAATAACAAGGCGACAGCGTTTTCGTCGGAAACCTCATCGGGAATGTGTACGAGACGATCAGCTGGTACATTGCGAAAATCTGCATAAGCACCCAAACCAGCATTCATATAGGCGACTCGATCTCCTGGTTTGAAGTCAGTAACGCCAGCTCCTACGGCTTCGATTACACCGGCTGCTTCATGACCAAGACCTGTTGGTAGTTGAAGTGGATAGACGCCTTTACGCTGGTAAATATCAATGAAGTTGAGGCCGATTGCTGTTTGCTTGAGCTGTACTTCGCCTGCGGCTGGCGCAGGTAGTTCCACGGAAACGATTTTCATGTTATCCGGGCTGCCGAATGCTTCAATCAGGACTTTTCTAGCTATTTTCATAATTTGTTCCTCCAAATTAAAAATTCTTTTTGTTGCTATGTTAACTTTACTATGATAATCTTTATTTGTAAAATCGATTGTTTTAATTGAAACGATAAAAAATTTTAATAGAGGTAATGCTAATGGAATTCAGACAACTGGAAACGTTAATTGCAATCAACAACGCGGGCAGCTTTGCACAAGCCGCAGAGAATCTTGGTTATACGCAACCGACTTTGACAGCGCATATACAATCGCTGGAGCGGCAGCTGAAGTGCAAATTATTCGAACGCTTGGGACGTCGCGTACGCTTAACTCATAAGGGCGAGCGGTTTATTGTTTATGCTGAAAGAATTTTGAAACTGCGAGATGAGGCGACGCAGTCGATTATGGAGAAACCGGATTATAGTAAGATTGTCATCGGTGTGAGTGAAACTTTCTCAGTTGTGCGCCTGCCGCTTTTGCTTAAGGAGTTTCGCAAGGAATTTCCTTCAATTGAAATTGAATTGAAATTTGGCGATATGGCAAAGTTTAGCGCGGATCTCAAAGATAATATAGTAGACATTGCGGTTGTCTTATCGGGAGAGATTCTTTATCCTCATCTTGCTGTAGAAATATTATGCCCGGAGCCGATGGCTCTCATAGCTCCTGTAGACCATCCTTTAACGCTTCTTTCTGAGGTACATGTTGCTGATTTTGTGGCCTCGGATTTTATCGTTACGCAAGAAGGGTGCGCCTATCGCAGCTACATAGAAGAACTGTTAAGCAGCAGTGAAATCAAACCTAGATCATATTTGAAAGTGAAAAATATCGAAGCTATTAAGCAGTTTGTCATGAGCGGCTTAGGTTTGGCCATTCTGCCAAAAATATATGTTGAAAAGGAAATAAAGGCCAATATGCTGGTCGAACTTCCCTGGAGCGGCATCGACTTTGGCATGTATACCCAAGTTGTTTATCACAAGGATAAGTGGCTATCTCCCACTATCAAGAGTTTCCTGGAGTTGATTCGAACTAGGATTAATCAATAATTTGCAGGCAGTTGCTATGTAATAATGAGGCCTTGTCTAAGACGATATTAACAAAAACGCATTTAATGTATCAAAATTTACATAGTTATATTCTTTTTTTGAACAATAAAATGTTTATAATGTTATATTTTTGCTAATTGTAATCTAAGAAGTGTATGTTATAATTAATACCTATAGAGATATTTTTATTCATTTTATTTGGGGGGAATTATTTTATGAATATTTCAAAACGTGTTCAAGCTTTAACAACGTCTCCAATCAGAAAACTGGCTCCTTATGCGGTAGCTGCCAAAGCAAAGGGTAAGAAGGTATACCATTTGAACATTGGCCAGCCTGATATTGAGACACCAGCGCAGTTCATGGACAGCATCCGTGCCTTTAACGAAAAAGTCGTTGCTTATGGCAATTCTCAAGGCGAAACTTTCCTCTTGGATGCCATAAAGAAATACTATGAAGAATGGGGCATGAATTATAATACAGCTAACATCTATGTCACGAATGGCGGTTCTGAAGCCCTGATTTTCGCAGTTATGACGCTTTGCGATCCGGGAGACGAATTAATGGTTTTTGAACCATATTATGCTAATTACAACAGCTTCGCCAGGACTTTTAATGTAAAGATTAATGCTGTCCCTACCAGCCCGGAAGAAGGCTATCATTTGCCGAGCGAAGAGGAAATTGAAAAACATATTACCCCTAAAACAAAGGCAATCCTTGTATCAAATCCGGGAAATCCAACAGGTGTTGTTTATACGGAAGAAGAAATGCAAACGCTTGCCCGTCTTGTAATTAAACATGACATGGCACTTATTGCCGATGAAGTGTATCGTGAATTTGTCTACGATGGCGACTATAAGAGCTTTGGAAGAATGCCGGAGCTTGATCAAAATCTTGTTATTGTAGATTCCGTGTCCAAACGTTACAGTGCCTGTGGTGCTCGTATCGGCTGTCTGATAAGTAAAAATGAAGAATTCTGCAAACAAATTATGAAATGCTGCCAAGCCAGATTATGCAGTCCTATTTTAGAGCAAATCGGCGCTGCTGGCTTATATACGACGCCAAAATCTTATTTAGAAGAAGTAAATCAGGAATACAAGAAACGTCGCGATACCATTGCCGGCGCTTTGGCAAAAATTCCGGGACTCATTTCTTCCAATCCTAAGGGCGCATTCTATGTTATGGTAAAAATGCCAGTGGATGATGCCGAGAAGTTCGCTATCTGGATGCTGGAAAACTTTGACGTAGATGGCGAAACAGTTATGTTTGCTCCAGGCAATGGCTTCTATGATACTGAAGGCTGTGGCGTAAATGAAGCTCGTTTGGCTTATGTCCTGAATAGTGAAGACTTGGAGAAGGCTATTTCTATTCTTGCAGCTGGTCTCGAAGCTTATCCTGGAAAAACCAACTGAAGACTATTTTTCTGATAAAAGCAATGTTAGCGGCATCATCTGCATGGCGGGTGGTGCCGTTCGTATATTGACAAAAAACTTCATTTTGCCTTTTTATTAAATAAATTTAGAAGAATAAGATATTTTAAAATTTTCTTGCAAAACTTAAAATAACGTGTTATACTTAACAAGTTGGAAAAAGGTCGACTTGCGAAAAGCGTTTTGACATTTGTTACAGCGCGATTCTCAGATAGCTCTTTTTTCGAACTTTTTTATTTTTAGGAGGCCAAGATAATATGACTGGCAAAGTTAAATGGTTTAACGCAGAAAAAGGTTATGGTTTTATTGAAAGCGAAAATGGTGGCGACGTATTCGTACATTTCTCCGCAATCCAATCCGAAGGTTTCAAGACCCTCGAAGAAGGTCAAGCCGTTCAATTCGATGTTACCCAAGGTAACCGTGGAGAACAAGCTGCAAACGTTGTTCGTCTGTAATATATAGTAGCAAGAGAAATTATTAAAATGTGAATATGGTGTATGACACTTAATTTACATGATGATGTATTTTTTAACTTCTATGAGAGAAATCTCTAACAGCAAACAAAGAAAAACCCGCCTATGGCGGGTTTTTTTGTTTGCTGTTTTTTTTAGTAATGATATTTTGCATTTAGGTCCTATTCATGCTATCATTAGCGTTGATTACCATAGCCAAAAAGTTATGCTAATTAAGGATTTTTGCAGATAATGCCGTAAATAAAAAGGAGAACGTAACATGTCAGAAAGATTGGATTTGCTTGAGGTAATTCGTGACTATGGTCACCCTTTGGTGAAACTTGATGTAACAGCCACGGAGTTAGAGTGTTTGAAATTGCGTGAGAAATTAATGGCAATCCGCAATCAAAGCAATGCTAAAGAACAGGGATATTTAGAAGTCACTTGCACCTTTTAAATGGATGTACATGATATAGACAGATATTTATCAGGTGAACTGCCTAACTTGGCGGAAATTTACACCTTCCCTGAAGATGTGAAAACGCATACGGAGGAATAAGATGAAAAAATTATTGGCATTAACCTTTTTGTTCATATTTGCTTTACAATCAGTCGGACTAGCTGCTGTCAGCAGCTCAAAACGGTCGTCTGTACCAAGATCTTCTGGCAGTATTACGCAAAAGGCACCTAGTACTTCTCAAAC
>CAYRVN010000075.1:5258-7183 GCA_964427675.1 uncultured Acidaminococcales bacterium | reverse complement strand
TGATTAGGGTTGCAGCCATACTTTAATTTCAGTTCATTCATTCTGTATTCCCCTTTCTTTATATGAAAAAAGCCGCCACTCCGGGCTGCTTCTGCCCAGACGGTCGGCTCATACTGGTCATACTCCATGTGGTTATCCACTTCCGTCAGTTATATGACCTCTCTAGAATCGATTATACCTTTTCACCATCTTCTTTGTCAATCAGAAGAAAGTGAGGCAAAGTCTCATCTATATCTATCGAATTATATACCCCATTAGCAAGTTATGGTTTTCTATCGGCCAAGGGGTAAAGAGTTCCTCTGGCTGCTTCCACACGCGACAATTCGCCTGCAAGCAGTCGGTCGCTGCTGTGCAGCAAGCCCGTCACTTCTTTATCCCTTGACACTCTTTGAATTATATACGTTTCTATTTACAGGCACCTATGGTCAGCAGTTTTTAAACTATCGCGTATGTACCTTAAATAAGAAAAACTATCACTTGTCTGTTTTGGATATCAAGTGCCTTTCATGATAATAATGTTTGGCATATTAAATACTGCATAATTTATGCCTTGCAACAGAAGAAAATTGGTCTTTGTCTGCTGTAGCTTTTGTATTCTGTGTTACAATAATAAATATCCAGAAGGAAGGTGTTTTAATGACTCTCTGTTATATTTGTCCACACCGCTGCGGCGTTGACCGCCCTGAAACCATGTCTTCAAGCGGCACCTTCGGTTCCTGCGGTTGTGGTATGAAACCAATAGTAGCCCGCGCAGGACTACACATGTGGGAGGAACCTTGCATCAGCGGCACGCGTGGTTCCGGCACTGTTTTTTTCAGTGGTTGTAACCTGCATTGTGTTTTTTGTCAGAATCATAAAATCAGCTGTGAAGGCTTCGGTACAGAAATAACTATAGAACATCTGCAAAAGATTTACCAGGATCTGATTGCCCAAGATGCTCATAATATCAATTTGGTGACTCCTACCCATTTCACTCAGGCAATTATTGAAAGCCTCGAGACGAAACTGCCGGTGCCGGTAGTCTATAATACCAGCGGTTTTGAAACTATCGATACCTTGCGTAAACTGCAGGGTAAAGTTCAGATATACCTGCCGGATTTTAAATACTCGGATAATCTTGCCGCCATCAAATACAGTAATGCACCTGACTATTTTAGGATTACAGCCGGAGCTATAAAAGAAATGTATCGTCAAACCGGCGACTACCGAATTGATGATGAAGGTATCCTGCAAAGCGGTGTTGTGATCAGGCATCTCATCTTGCCGGGTCTAGTTGATAACAGTAAACGCGTCATTGATTGGGTGGCTGAAACTTTTAAACCAGGCCAAGTGCTTTTCAGTCTCATGCATCAATACATTCCTTGCGGTGATGCCGCTAAGTATCCTGAAATTAACCGGACTGTTTCGAAGGCAGAGTATAAAGAGATTGAAGCCCACTTATTTGCCTCAGGTATTGAAGACGGTTTTGTACAAGATGGTGAAGCGGCAAGTTGTGACTTTATCCCTGCTTTTGACGGTACAGGTGTTTGATTGATAAAACTACCAGCAGGAGGTGAACCTATTTTGAAATATAGCCAATTCAGTCTGGAGTCGTTAGCCAAAATCGGTCTTACTTTGCAAGTTATAAAAACAGCATTAGCAGCTGGGGCCGCCTATGGACTTGCCCTGTTTTTATCTGATAATCCCTATCCGATATTTGCGCCATTAGCTGCTATCTTAACCATCCAGGTAACAATAGCTGACTCCATCCAAAAAGGTCTTTATCGCACTTTAGGAGTTATCATAGGCGTTGGCATCGGTGATTTGATCAGCCATTTTTTCGTAATCAGCGGTATTTCCATCCTGATAGCTATTCTACTGGCCTTCTCGCTATCAACAGCCTTTCAGCTTAATCAGCAAATTATCTCTCAGGTTGGCGTCAGTGC
>CAYRVN010000075.1:0-5158 GCA_964427675.1 uncultured Acidaminococcales bacterium | reverse complement strand
TATCAACAGCCTTTCAGCTTAATCAGCAAATTATCTCTCAGGTTGGCGTCAGTGCTCTGTTAGTGCTCGGTTATGGCCAGGAACATGGTTACATGGTTGGACGCATTGTAGAAACGATTGTCGGCGCCTTTACAGCTGTCATTATTAACATGCTTATCTCTCCTCCTAATGCTTCGGCAGCTTTAAAGCAGGCAATATTACAATTGTCCCGACGTCTTGCAGATTCATTGCATGACATGGAAGGCTGTGCTGAACAGGAAAAGCTATCAAGCGACTTAAAAAAAGCCCGGGAATTAGTGCAACAGACTGAAAAAGAATGTGAAAATCTTCTGTTGTCTTTGAATTCCTTACGTTACACACCTTTTCGCCGACAAGAACGCCAAAAGGTCGAAGAACTGGCATCAATCCTGAACAGGATGGAACGCATGACTATCCAGGTTCGAGGTATCGCACGTAGTTTGTACGATTTAAGAATAGCAAAAGGGTATTGTCTTGACTTCAACGAAGTCCTGCAAGCAACAGCCAGATGTATAGCAATCTTTGGCGAATTAAGTGTTTCTCCCTCCCCTGAGCTTGAGACGCTTCTTGCGACAGCATTAGCAGAAGCACGCAGCAGCCAGATTAAGAATTTTCTGGAGATGCGACAGCTGACCCTGACTGACTTTGTTCCTGAAATTGGCGGTTTATTTACCGATCTCGTACGCATTCTCGATGAAATTGAAGACAAATTTCCCAATTAAATCATTACAATTAATAAAAAAATCCGTAGCTATAATAGCTACGGATTTTTTATTATTATGGAGTTCTTCTTTTACTCAACAGTTACGGATTTAGCAAGATTTCTTGGTTTGTCAACATCACAGCCTCTGGTAAGTGCTGCGTAGTAAGCTAACAACTGCAGAGGTAAAACAGACAGCAGCGGAGTAAGATATTTTTCTGCACGCGGTATGAAAATAACATGATCCGCATACTTAGGAATACGGTCATCGCCTTCCAGTGCAATCGCTATAACGACAGCATCCCTGGCCTTTACTTCCTGAATATTGCTGACAGTTTTATCATAAACATCTTCCTGTGTAGCCAGTACAATCGCTGGCACACCTTCAACAATCAAAGCGAGCGTACCATGTTTAAGTTCGCCAGCTGCATAGGCTTCCGCATGGATGTAAGATATTTCCTTCATCTTCAGTGCGCCTTCCAGGGCTACAGCATAGTCTAAAGAACGTCCAAGATAGAAAACGTCCTGGCTATTGCCATATTTAGTAGCAAACACTTTCAGTTGATCAACATTTTCCAGCAATTCATGAATCTGCTCAGGAATAATTTTGATTCCAGTAACTAATTCTTTGGCTCTCTCAGCAGCAAGTGTGCCTTTGATCTGGCCAACATAAATTGATAACATCAACATCAGCAGTAACTGCGTGGTATAAGCTTTGGTAGAAGCAACAGCAATCTCAGGACCTGCATAAGTATATACTACCTGGTCAGCTTCACGTGCAATAGAAGAACCAACTACGTTAGTAACAGCCAAAGTACGGGAGCCAAGACGTCTTGCCTCTCTTAAAGCTGCAAGAGTATCGCTTGTTTCACCGGATTGACTGATTATTATTGTCAGACAGTTGCTGTCAATAATAGGCGAACGATAGCGGAACTCACTCGCAATATCAACTTCTACCGGCACGCGCGCCAGCTGCTCAAAATAGTACTTGCCGACCATACCTGCATGATAAGCAGTACCGCAGGCAACAATAAAAATCTTATTGATATCAGCAAATTCTTCTGATGTCCAATTCAGCTCAGGGAATTCAATATGGCTGCCATCTTTTGCAACACGGCCGGTCATAGTATCACGCATAGCTTTCGGCTGCTCATAAATTTCTTTCAGCATGAAGTGCTCAAAGCCGCCCTTTTCCGCTGCTTCTGCATTCCAGTTAACTTCGAATACTTTTTTGCTGATAGGCGTACCGTTAATATCCTGTACCCAGACAGCATCCTTTGTTACGGTTGCAATTTCGCCGTCATTCATTATATAAGTACGGCGTGTTTTAGCAATTATAGCAGGAATATCTGAAGCGATGAAATTTTCGCCATTGCCAAGACCAATAACAAGCGGATTGTCCTTTTTCGTACAAATCAGTTTGTCAGGCTCTTGCACGCACATGAAAACCAAGGAATAGGAGCCCTCAATCATGCCTAAAACTTTTTTGACAGTTTCTTCGAAATTACCATTGAAGTTATCTTCCATTAAGTGTGCGACAACCTCAGAGTCGGTTTCTGAAAGAAAAACATGGCCTTTTTCTAAAAGGGCTTCTTTCAAACACATATAGTTTTCGATAATACCGTTATGAACAACAACGAAATCGCCAGAGCTATCGGTATGCGGATGTGCATTTCTGTCCGACGGCCGGCCATGGGTTGCCCAGCGAGTATGACCTATACCAACAGTTCCTACTGGTAAATTGCCCGCCAATTTCTGGCGCAGGGAGTCAAGTCTCCCAACACACTTTTCAACACGAATCTTCCCTTTTTCATATACCGCTATACCTGCAGAATCATAACCGCGATATTCCAATTTACTCATACCATCCAATAAAAACGGGGCAGCTTGTTTGTCCCCTATGTAACCGACAATCCCACACATGTGAGCGTCCTCCTAAATAAATTATTGCCGTTTCTGCCACAGAATCTTTGTCCTCCCCGTTACCGGTGAGCTTTGTTTTCTGCTTACGGGTGCAGCCAACCGAGAGGCATCCGCTGACTATTCGATAAACCTCTCCCTCGTCTGCCGCATAATTAACTTGCGGCACTTGCGCTTCCGTCACCAAAGATTATTCTGGAGTGCCTCCTTTTCACACACATAGTGCCGCAAGGATGGCTTTCCCCGCGGCACGACTTTATGACCCGTCTATCATACTATAAACATTGCTTATGGTCAAGATACGCTAATTCCTCTACATAGCTTATATAGTATATATTATTTTAAGCTAACTCTTTGGTAACAACCTCTGCAATATTTGCAGCAATAGTTTCTAATTGAGCTTGGTCAGGTCCTTCTGCCATGATGCGAATCAAAGGTTCTGTTCCCGAAGCTCTTACCAGTATCTGGCCGTTATCACCAAGGACATTTTCATAATAGCTAACTATTTCTTTGATTTTTTGCTTCTCTTCCCAGCCCTGTTTATCAGCAACTCGGACATTCAGAAGAATTTGCGGATATTTCTTCATCAAAGCGCCCATTTCAGAAAGGGGCTGATTATTACGGACAACAGCCCCCAATAGTCTGACTGCAGTCAAAATACCATCGCCTGTTCTGGAAAATTCAGAGAAAATTATATGGCCTGATTGCTCGCCGCCTAGCTGATAGCCGCTTTTAATCATTTCTTCCAAAACATAGCGGTCACCAACCTTCGTTTTAATGCAGCTGCCGCCATGCTCCTTCATAGCTTTATGTAGTCCAACATTACTCATAACAGTAGTAACAAGAACATTTTGGTTTAATTTGTTCTTTTTCATTAATTCCAAAGCACAAATAAGCATGATTTGGTCACCATCAAGCACAGTACCCTTTTCATCAACGGCCAGGCAGCGGTCAGCATCGCCATCGTTAGCAATACCTACTGCAGCGCCACATTCTAAAACCTTGGCCTGCAAAGCTTCCAGGTGAGTGGAACCACAGCCATTATTAATATTGATGCCGTTAGGCTCGTTAAAAATAGTAATTACTTCTGCGCCTAATCTTCTAAGAATTTCAGGACCTATTTCGCTGTTGGCACCATTGGCGCAGTCAATGACAACCTTTAGACCATCCAATTCTGTGTCAGCACTATTAACAATGTGTTGGATATAAAGTTCAGCCATATCGCTTTCCACTATAACCTGACCAACTGATGATCCCATAGGGTTTTTTGCGTAATCAATAGGCGCTGTAACAATTGCCTCTATTTCATCTTCCACGGCATCAGGTAGTTTATGTCCCGTTTTGGAGAAAAATTTGATGCCATTATCTTCAAAAGGATTATGTGAAGCAGAAATAACAACGCCAGCATTCGCATCCATGACTGAAGTCAGAAACGAAACTGCAGGTGTAGAAATAACACCAAGTAGATGCGCATTGCCGCCGGCGGAACAAATGCCAGCTGCCAAAGCTGATTCCAGCATTGTGCCGGATAATCTTGTATCTCTGCCAATTATAATTTTTGGTGACGCAGTCTCCCTGCCAAAATATTCAGCAGCCGCCCTGCCCAGTTTAAAAGCGATCTCAGGTGTCAATTCAACGTTTGCTACACCACGAACGCCATCGGTTCCAAATAAACGACCCATTCAATAACCCCCATTAATTTTTTGCTCGTTAAATTATACTCTTTTTCCCAAAAAAATCAAATAGCCAGTAAATATCTGTGGCCTCTTGCAAAACTCTACCAGCCAACGTTAAGCGGCCGGCATGATGTTCACGAGCGGGCATACGTCACTCAGGGCTCGGTTTGCTCTGCAAACCAGTGAGACCGTGTGCGTCAAGCCGTAGCGACGAATGTCTGCGGACGCTTGCAATGATCTACTAGCCAACGTTAAGCGGCCGGCATGATGTTCACGAGCGGGCATACGTCACTCAGGGCTCGGTTTGCTCTGCAAACCAGTGAGACCGTGTGCGTCAAGCCGTAGCGACGAATGTCTGCGGACGCTTGCAATGCAATAACAACTAGCCCAGCGGCTTAAAGCGCATCATGATTGCCTGCGCCACATGATACCCATCCAACGCCGCACTCATGATGCCGCCTGCGTACCCTGCCCCTTCGCCCGCCGGGTAAAGCCCCTTATGCGATATTGACTGCTTATCCTCATCAGCGCGCAAAATTCTTACCGGCGCCGACGTTCTTGTCTCGACACCAGTTAATAGACCTGCATCGCCTGCAAAACCCTTGATTTTGCGGTCAAAATCCAGTAAGCCAGCCTTCAGTGTGGCTGTCACATAATCCGGCAAAACTTTAGTCAAATCATAAGGCACAATACCCGGACGATACGTAGGTGAAAAAGCTGTTTTCAAGCTTGGTGTTTCAGCCGTCAGAAAGCTACGAACATTTTGGGCAGGTGCGCTGTAAGAACTGCCGCCGGCAGCAAAGGCCAGTCTTTCATACTGTCTTTGAAATTCTATGCCCGCTAA
>CAYRVN010000074.1:0-7223 GCA_964427675.1 uncultured Acidaminococcales bacterium | reverse complement strand
TCCATGGTGTAATAGTTGTTTCTTCACAGGAGCAAATCAGTAAATATTACGGAGACGTTGCTGTCTTCAAACTTAATTTCGCTAAGGCAGAGGACGCAAAAGTAATTCTCAAAGATATCATTAAAGGCGAGGGTGCTGGCCTAAGCGTTGATCCTATTACCAATTCCATCGTCTTCACCGGCAACAGGGCTGATGAGCAAAAAGTGCGCGATACTTTGGCTTTGGTAGATATACCGACTAAGCAAGTTACATTGGAAGCAAAAATTATCTCCCTAAGCAATGAAGATAGCAAAAATCTTGGTGTTTTCTGGGAGTGGGACGTTCTGCCACAAGCCAGCAGTTCTTCAAGTTCTAGTTCATCTTCTGGATCCAGTTCTACTACTAGTTCTTCATCAGACTCTGATTCCACCTATGGTGGAATAATACATCTGGGACATGGTTATAAATCAAGCTTCCAGGCAACCTTAAATGCTTTATTTACCACCGGTAAAGCCAAAATTCTTGCAACACCGAGGATTATTACGATACCTGGTAAAGAAGCAAGCATCTTTATTGGTGATCATATACCAGTTCTTACCGAGAAGAAAGACGATGGCGAGACCACTACAAGTACTGAGTATGTCGATGCCGGTATCAAACTATCTTATACTCCTGTTGTGAGCAATGACGGTTATATTACTGCTGTTGTTCATACAGAGGTCAGCACCCCAACTTTGATTTCGGAACTCAAGAATTACAAAATCACCAGCCGTACAGCTGACACTAACGTCCGGATGCGTAATGGCGAAACCCTTATCATCGGCGGACTGATTAACGAGGAAGAACAGGAAACTTTGAGAAAAGTGCCTTTTATTTCTAACTTACCGATTTTGGGAGAGCTTTTTAAAGACCGTACTAAGACCAAAAACAAAACGGAAGTCATGATGATCCTGACGCCGCATATAACTGAGGCTGGTGAATCACCCGCAATCTATAATACGACCTTGCTGGATTCTTTGAACAAGGAAACCAGTGATAAAAATGATGCGGCCAAAACAAAAAATGATTCCGACTCTGATAAAAATTTAACTATGCGAGAAAAAACTGAAGCAATCTTAGGCAGAGATTTGCCGGAGTAGTTCCAATGACAAAAGAACCATTTCAGATTAATCTGAAATGGTTCTTTTTATTTTTCTTACTTCTTCTTCAATATCCTCAGCCGCGAGGATTCCTGAAATAATCGCGGCACCTTGTGTGCCTGCTGCTCTTACCTGAGCATAGTTTTGGGCATTGATACCACCGATACCTACTATAGGCAGGTCAGATATCTGCCTGATTTTCTTGAGCATGTTCAGTCCTACTTCAGAAGCATCATCTTTGCTATAGGTCGGGAAAACAGCGCCAACGCCTAAATAATCTGCGCCGCCCTTTTCGGCAGCTGCAGCTTCTTCGCTGTTATGGGCAGAAACACCTATTATTGCATCCGGTCCAAGTATACCACGTGCAACGGCTGGCGGAATATCATCCTGACCTAGATGAACACCAGCAGCTTTACAGGCAAGTGCAATGTCTATTCTGTCATTAATTAGCAGAGGAACCCTATATTTATCACATAGGTTCTTCACCGCTAATGCTCTTTGCAAAAAGATACCGCCGTCAACATCCTTCTCGCGCAGTTGTACCAATGTAACGCCGCCTCGTAGAGCGTCTTCAATGCAGCTTAAGAAATCGCGTCCTCGCAGACAATTATGGTCAGTAACCAAATATATACTATAGTCGATTGTTGGTTTCATTTTTCACCTTCTATCTTGGCAGGATAATAGAAAATTATAGCTGCCTCAACCTACTCCTTTGTGTAATCATTTCTGCAGAAAGCAAATAGATGGCATCAAGCAGGCGTGTTTTAAACGTTCCCGGTCCTTCATTGACTTTTAATGCGCCGAAAGCTGTTTCAGCAGCAATATTCATGGTTTGAATACCACACAAAGCTGCCATCATATAATCTTTTGTGGAAGCAGCCGCACAACCTATCAAGGTTGTTGTCATGCACCCCGTACCTGTGACTTTAGTAAGCATCTCAACACCGTTGCTGCCAATAATTGTTCTCTTACCATCACTTATTGCATCTTCTTGGCCTGTTACAGCAAACACGCAGCCGTATTTTTGTGCTGCCTGTTCAGCCATAAGCCCTATATCATCTGGGCAAGACTCCAAGGAATCTACGCCTTTGCCGTGTCTTGTTTCCAGCAATAGTGTCCTACACTCGGCATAATTGCCACGCACGATACTTACACCGCCGCGTATTATCTCCATAGCAGCTTCAAAGCGCATATCGGATGCCATAACACCAACAGGGTCGATAACTATCGGTAATCCCCTTTTACGAGCTCTGACAGCCGCTAGCTCCATGCTGGCAAACTTTACTTTATTCATTGTTCCCAGATTTAGAACCAAAGCATCTGCCGATGCAGTAATTTCACCAATTTCTTCCGCAGCGTCTGCCATTATTGGTGATGCTCCAAAACAAAGCGCAATATTCGCGCAGTCATTTGCAGTAACATAATTTGTTAAATGATGAACCAATGGTTTTTGCGCTCTTACATATTCAAAAATTGCTTGAAAATCATCATTAATTTTTTTATCCATCATCATAGCCCTGCCTTACGGTATAAATCAAAAAAATGATGCGTAGGTCCACATCCAGAGCCGATGTTCAAAGCATTGTTTATGGCTATGGTAATATATTCCTTACTTTTTCTAACAGCCTCTGGCAAAGATAAACCAAGCGCCAGGTTTGCGGCCAATGCCGATGATAAGGTGCAGCCAGTGCCGTGGGTATTCTTAGTATCGATGCGTTCACCCGTAAACCAGGTTGCTTCGCTGCCATCATATAACAGGTCGTCAGCACTTTCTTGCAAATGGCCGCCTTTCATAAGAACGTTCTTGGCCCCCAAAGTGATAATATCCTTTGCCGCTTTGAGCATATCATCTTTGTTGCTGACCTCATAGCCGACAATTACAGTTGCTTCAGGAAGATTAGGCGTAACTAAAGTAGCTAGCGGCAATAATTCCTTAATCAGCGTTTCACACGCGTCCGGTGCCAACAATCGGTAGCCGCTTTTCGATACCATTACAGGATCTACGACAACGATTGCCGGCTGATAATGACGTAATCTCTCAGCTATTATCTTGATTATTTCTTTATCGGAAACCATGCCTATTTTCACTGCATCAACGCGAATATCATCGAAGATAGCGGTAATTTGAGCCTCTACCACCTTCAAGTCGATATTTTGGACCATGGTAACTCCGCAAGTATTTTGAGCCGTAACAGCCGTAATAACGCTCATACCATACGTACCGAGTGCGGCAAAAGTTTTCAAATCAGCCTGAATGCCCGCGCCGCCGCTGGAATCAGAACCTGCGATTGTAAGTAAGTTTTTCAAGTATTATCCCCCATTTGCACGAACGGGCACAGGCTGCTAATCCAGCTCGTGCCCGTCGATATTTAGCGCATCTTTATAATACTTCTTTTACCTTATTAACAACGTTTTCTACCGTAAAACCATATTTTTCATAAATGACATCGCCAGGTGCGGAAGCGCCAAATTTATTGATACCAATTACATTAGCGTCACAACCGGTATAGCGACTCCAACCAAGCGTTACACCAGCCTCGATTGCAATCTTAGGCACGTCGACAGGCAATACTTTTTGCTTATATTCATCGCTTTGGTTTTCAAAAACATCCCATGAAGGCATAGATACTACCTTAACATTAATGTCTTCTTTAGCTAATGCTTCCTGAGCTGCCAGCGCAAGATGTACTTCGCTGCCTGTAGCAAGCAGAACTGCCTTGCTTTCTTTGTTTGCATCTCCAGGATTTAAAACATATGCGCCATAACATGCGCTGTCATGAATTACTTCTTTGTATTTTTGCAGTACAGGCATTTTTTGTCTGCTTAAGAGCAACGCCGTCGGTTTGTTTTTATTCAAGCAGGCTGCTTGCCATGCAGTTGCTGTTTCCAGCGCGTCAGCAGGACGGTAAACAGAAAGTTCCGGAATCAAGCGTAAACTCATTGTTTGCTCAATTGGCTGATGTGTAGGACCGTCTTCACCAAGCGCAATACTGTCATGAGTGAAAACGAATACTGAGCGGATACCCATCAAGGCAGCCATTCTAACGGCCGGACGCATGAAATCTGAGAATACCAGGAACGTGCCGCCGTAAGGGATAAAACCACCATGCAAAGCCATGCCATTAACAATTTTACCCATAGCATGTTCGCGGACGCCAAAGTGGATATTTCTTCCTGTGCGGTCTTCCGCTGAGAAGAAACCTCCTCCTTTGATGTCGGTTTTATTGGACGGGCCAAGGTCAGCTGAACCACCTGCTAATTCTGGCAGCTGCATTGCCAATTTTTGAATAATTTCCCCTGAAGCTTCTCGAGTTGATGTTTTGCTAACCTCGGCAAAAACTTTTTCAAGGCTGTCCAGGTTAACCATGCTATCGCCAGCAATGCGCGCCTTCAATTCAGCCGCAAGCTCGGGATATACAACTGCATAGTCAGCCATCAGGCTTTGCCATTCTTTTTGTTTTTCTGCGCAAGTCGGCAATTTTTTAGCAAAATAAGCTTTGACGGATTCCGGGATATAGAAGGTATTACCAAGTGGCCAACCACCGTCCTCCTTGGTTTTCGCAAGAGCTTCTGCACCGAGTGGTTCACCATGGGCGGATGCACAGTCTTGTTTAGGGCTGCCGCAGCCGATATGTGTGCGTATAATGACTAAACTTGGGCGTTTCTTCTCAGCTTTGGCTTCTTTTACTGCCGCAGTTATAGCGTCAATGTCCTCTGCATCATCAACACGCAGTACTTGCCAGCCATAAGCTGTAAAACGTGCTCCTACATCCTCGCGGAAAGCTATATCAGTGCTGCCTTCAATAGTAATCTTGTTATCATCGTAAAGCAATATTAATTTACCTAAGGCTAATGTACCTGCCAGTGATGCTGCTTCGGAAGAAACCCCTTCCATCAGATCGCCGTCGGAACAAATACCATAGGTATAATGATCAACGACCTTAAATCCTTTTTTATTGTACTTGGCTGCCATCATTTCTTCTGCGATAGCCATGCCGACAGACATAGCAAATCCATGTCCAAGCGGACCGGTAGAAGCTTCTACACCAGGTGTAAGGCCATATTCCGGATGTCCTGGAGTTCTGGAGCCCCATTGACGAAAATTTTTAATTTCTTCTAAAGCTAAGTCGAACCCGGCAAGGTGCAGCATAGAATACAAAAGTGCTGAGCCGTGTCCCGAGGACAGAACAAAACGATCACGGTTAAACCAGTGAGGGTCACCAGGATTGTACTTAATAAATTTGTCCCACAAAGTATACATTAGTGGTGCAGTTCCAAGCGGAAATCCCGGATGACCGGAATTAGCTTTTTCGACAGCATCAACAGAAAGAAAGCGAAGTGTGCTGATCGCTGTACGATCAATTGTTTTCATCAATGAACCTCCTCAAAGCCGTAAATATATAAACTCTTAATTATTATAAGATAAACAATGATCAATTAAAAGGGTTAATTGTTATTTATTTAACAATAATTTAATAATATCAGCTCTCGTTACCATCCCGACTATCTTGCTGCCGTCAACAACCGGAACTTGTTTTATATTGTGATCCAGCATCAGATGGGCAACTTCGCCGATATCTGTACCCTCTTTTACCGTTATTACATCTTCCGTCATGATATCTGCCGCTTTTTGTGCCAACATCTTTTTGAAGTCTTCGTTATAAGTATCAACTCCACGATAATAAATGACGGCGCCAAGTAAATTAATGAATTCCGGCAAGCGCGGCGTTGTCTCCAGTCTAAGTAAGTCGCCCTCGGAAACTATGCCAACCAGATAACCACCATCACTTAAAACCGGAATACCGGATATCTTGTTTTTCGTCAGCACTTCTACAATCTCCTCGATTGAACTATTACGATTAACACTTATTACATCCTTCACCATGACTTCTTCAACTTTCATAGAAAACACCTCCTGCTTTAGTCAATTTCACTTACTGGGCAAAGAAGGTCGTCTGCTAAAAAGCAGACAACCTTCTTTAAATGCTATTGTTCTTTCATTGCTGCCCGTGCAGCTATAATTTTTTCTGCTAATTTTAATGGAACATCTTCATAGTGGTCAAATTTCATTTCAAAAGTTCCCAACCCTTGAGTCAATGCACGTAAATCAACTGCGTATCCCGAAATCTCAGCATATGGCACCTGGGCTTTAACACAACTCATACCATCATCCATGCTCTGCATGCCGAGAATACGTCCGCGTTTTGTATTAAGATCCCCTATAACGTCACCCATCATACTTTCGGCGCAACGAACATCCAGGTTATAGTATGGCTCCATGAGAACAGGATTAGACTTTTCGGCTGCTTTCTTAAATGCTTCGTGCGAAGCAATCTTGAAAGCCATTTCAGACGAATCTACAGTATGGTAGGAACCATCAAGAAGAGTAATGCGTACGTCCACTACCGGATAACCAGCTAAAATACCATGCTCCATGGATTCCTTCATTCCTTTTTCTACTGCAGGAATATATTGTCTTGGCACGGCGCCGCCAAAGATCTTATCAACAAACTCAAAGCCGCCGCCTGGTGGCAGTGGTTCCATTTTGATAACGACATGTCCATACTGTCCATGGCCACCACTTTGCTTTTTATGCTTCCCTTCTACTTCAGCGGAACCTCTTATTGTTTCGCGATATTCCACCATCGGCTCCTTTAAAACCGCTTCAACACCGAATTTTCTTGCCATTCTCTCCATGATGATTTCTATATGTTGATCTCCCATGCCGCTGATAAGGGTTTCCTTGGTTACCGTATTCTTAGTAACAATGATGGTCGGATCTTCATCCATAAGTCTGGAGAGAGCCGTGGCAATTTTTTCTTCTTCGCCTTTTTTCTTGGCAAAAATGGCTCTTGTATACATAGGCAACGGGAAAGCAATCGGTGCAAATTTAACAGGCGAATTCTTATCGCTCAACGTATCGCCAGTAGATGTATATTGTAATTTAGCTACAACTCCTATATCACCGGCAGAAATTGCCTTCAATGGTATTTGAGTCTTGCCGCGCATTGTAAAGACAGCACCGATTCTTTCTTCATGGTCACGGCTGGCATTATAAACTACGGAATCAGCCGTTATTTTACCGGAAAATACTCTGAAAAAGCT
>CAYRVN010000073.1:0-7229 GCA_964427675.1 uncultured Acidaminococcales bacterium | reverse complement strand
TTTATAATTTTATCGCTAACTATAGGAATGTTACTTCGTTGGTATCAATGTTTATCTTTGCGTCTCTGCTGGTCAGGGTCGATTTGGTCGTGTCTATCACTGTAGTATATGCCCAGCGGCCTGTAAGACTCAGCTTATCAACGGGATTATAACTTTCAAATGGTCCAATCCTGAAATAGGTAACACCATAAATGTAGTTAGGATTACCAACTCTGCGAATTACATTATTTTCTTTTACATATAAGTTCCCCGGTTCTTTATCAGAGGTACGGTCAAGAATCAATGTAACATTGCCGAATTGTTTTGAATAGACTTTGTCACCAAGATTGATTGAAGGCTCACCAACGGTCGTACCTTCTAAAGTCTGGACTTCATTAGTATCAATATTGATTCTAACATCTTTGCTTACTATTGGGTAAACGGAAGGATCGACGGCAAGTGTATAAACCCAACGGTTAGCATATTCAACTTTGTCTACTGCCGTGTATTCACCATAAGTGCCTGCCTGGAGGTAACCGACCCCGTAGATATATTTCGGATTTCCGATTTGTCTGATATAGTTGTTTTCCTTCACGTATAAGTTACCCGGCTGTTTGTTGCTGGAACGGTCAAAGATAACTTTTATGCTGCCAAAGTCTTGCGTGAACACCTTGCCTGATTCAACTGTGGAAGTAGTTGGATAGCTCATGTCACCGTGAGAATTGATGAGCAAGCCATTCACAGCATCGAAACTTGAGGACCACCCGAATTCATCAACCATGAAGCGCCAGGTCAGAGGGAAATAAGTAATATCCCTGAAGAGCAGTAATGGGTAAGTTTCGTTCTTGTTATAAATCTCTTTGCCGTTGACACGTATTCTGGTTTCAGGTATGAAGGCGCTTTCGAGCGCGCTGCTGGAATATCCTCTGTCAGGATTGTAGCTGGTAGTTGTGTTGATCTTATTTACCTGAAGCCCCTCTTCGAAGCTCCATTTTGTCTCTAAACCAAGAAATCTACTATCTCTATAAGTCATTGGTACGTAGGTTATGTCTTTGTAGACGATAACCGGGTACAATCTTTCAGTGTTGTCGATTTTTACGTTGTTCATGGTTATTTTGAAAGTTGGAAGGCTGATGCTAACAGCTTGTTGCGCAAAACTCATGGACGCTATCATCAAACTTAACAATGCCGAAAGAAAAACAGAAAAGAACAGCTTTTTGCAGTAAACTTTCATCATTACACCACCTTTATCTTTAAATGTATTTATCATGCAATGCCTAACCTACAACCATTATAGCAAGGCCTATTGAAAATTGAAAGAATATTCAAATACAACAGCAAATCCCCGGACCTGCTGTTTGGCTGAGTGCCTGACGTGTGAAATTCTTAACGTAGTCCAAAGCAAAAATAGGGAATTGTAAATTCGACAACGACAAATTTTGAAAAATACCATTAATAAGTTTCAATATTTTGCGTGCATAAAGGTGATATTGGAAATAATGTAACATATTTGCTTCTTGACACAAGACTATATTTTTGCGATAATTACAAAGCATAATGTATACAGCAATGAACGAGACGAAGGCAAGGAGCAACGACTTCAGAGAATCGGTGTTTGGTGCAAACCGATGCGACTCCTATGCTGACAATCACTCGCGAGCTCTCCGGCTGAAAGTTTTGGCAATTAAGCAGGGGCGGAGCCTCCGTTAAAGGCAACGAAGTAATTCGACACGAGTATAATGTAGGGTGGTACCGCGTACACACGCCCCTATTCATGGACTAAAGCCATGGATAGGGATTTTTTATTGCCGGCTGACAAGTCAGTGCAAAAGAAAGTGTGTAAACAAATCGGCTCATTGATTGAGCCAGTTTTTTGTATATGACACGCAGGTGACTATACTGGAATCTCTCGTGGACATTTTTGTCGAAACGGTTTTGGCAAATGCGTCGATGTAATTACTTAAGAGTAAAATGTAGGGTGGTACCGCGCACACACGCCCCTATCTATGGTAAAAGCCATAGATAGGGGCTTTTTGTTTTTTGAGCAGCAAATTACCAGAATAATGAGTACGCTAAAGGAGAGTGAGCAGTTCCGATTATTGGCTTCATTAATTAAAAAATATATTATAAAGAAAAGGTGATGAAATGTACAAGAAATTATTAACGAAAAAAATGATAACTGCATCGTTGGCAATAGTTATGATGTTTACTGCTGCGGGATGCGGCGGAGGAGAAAAGAAAAAAGATGCTGCTGGCGCTAATACGGCTAAAATCGGCCTGATAACAGCAACAACTGGTGGCGCTGCCGCTTATGGTTTGGCTATAAAAGAAGGGGTGGAACTTGCTGTTGAGGAAATCAACGCAAAGAGCAAGACCAAGATTGAATTGATTGTAACAGATGAAAAAGGCGTAAAAAACGAAGCAATCAATGCGATGAACAAAGTTGTACATAAGGATAATGTCGTTGCTGTATGTGGTCCAATGCTTAGCGGTACGATGTTCGCAGCAGGCCCGATTGCACAGCAAGCCGGTGTTCCCACATTGGGAACTTCGACTACTGCCGAAGGCATTACCGACATAGGCAATTTCATTTTCAGAAATGCTGTACCTGAATCTATTGCGATTCCGGCAGCTGTGGAAAAAGCTCATAAAGTACTTGGATTTAAAAAAGTCGCTATCATGTATTCTAACAACAATGACATGCAGGTATCGGTTTTTAATACATATAAAGACGTGTTTGCTAAATTGGGCGTTGAAGTTGTGGCTATTGAAACTTTTGCCGATAAGGATACGGATTTTTCCGCACAATTGACTAAGATTCAACAATTAAATCCGGATGTGCTAGCTGTTGCAGCGTTGTACCAAGAGGGTTCATTGATCATGAAAAAAGCCCGCGACATGGGCATGAATATGCCGGTAATTGGCAATAATGGTTTTAACTCACCTGAATATATGAAGCTTGCCGGCAAAGCAGCTGATGGTTCTATCGTAGGCAGCCCTTGGTTCCCGGAAAAACAAGATGAGAAAGTACAAAATTTCCGCAAAGCTTTTAAAGCAAAATACAATCATGAACCAGATCAATTTGCAGCACAGGCTTATGACGGCATGTATTTGCTGCATGCTGCAATCGAAAAAGCGGCTACGGTAACTGATCGCAAGAAAGTACGCGAAGCATTAGCCGGTATTAAAGATTTTGTTGGCGTAACTGGTAAATTTGCCTTTGACGAAAAGCGTAATCCGAAAATGGACATTAACGTTCTTATGGTTAAAGATGGCAAATTTGTTGAACTGAAATAATAGAAATGTGCTTTGGGGGCATAGGAATATCTATGCCCTCCATCTTGTGGTAGACAGCCAGGAACTAAATATGTTGAGAGAGGGGATAGAAGCGTGTTTTTACAACAACTTGCAAATGGGTTAACGTTAGGTAGTTCTTATGCTGTTATCGCCATCGGTTATACTTTGATTTTCGGCGTATTGAATATAATTAATATGGCCCACGGCGAGATTTTTATGATGGGCGCTTTCATAGGCCTCCTTTTAGTGACACACTTCCAGTTTGGAATTTTTACAGCCCTTATCGGCGCAATGCTGGGTGGCGCAATTTTAGGGTATTTGTTGGAAAGAGCTGCCCTGCGTCCTCTGCGTCAGAAAAAAGTATCTCATCTGGCACCATTGATTAGTACTATAGGTGTATCTATCTTTTTGGAAAGTGTGGCATTAAATTTGTTCGGACCACAAACGAGGGCATTTCCGTCCGAATTTTCTGGTCGCTTGATGGATTTTACATTCTTCAAGATTTCCTTGATTCAGGTCATTAGCTTAGGAACTGCTGTAGCATTAATGCTGATTTTGCAATTATTACTTGAGAAAACAAAAGTGGGCAAGTCAATCAGAGCCACAGCGGAAAATGTGGAGACTGCCGGACTTTTAGGAATAAATACCAATAGGGTTATTGTTTGGACCGTTATGCTGGCATCTGCACTGGGCGCAGCGGCGGGCGTACTCGTAGCTCTTTCTTTTGATGCTATTGAACCTACAATGGGTATAATGATGGGCTTTAAAGGCCTCGCTGTGTTGATACTGGGGGGATTGGGTAATGTTAAAGGTGCAATGGCCGGAGGCTTTATCCTTGGAGTGGCTGAAGTCTTTACTGTAGCTTATGGTGCTTCAAGCTATCGCGATGCAGTGGGCTTTGGCATGATTATCATTTTATTGTTCTGGAGACCCCAGGGTCTGTTTTCTAAAGATGGGGAAGGAGGAAGACCATGATGGATATTTTCAATCCCTACTATTTACAGATCGCAACTTTTATACTAATAAATGCCATTTTAGGTATCAGCATTTATATTACCCTTTCGACAGGTCAAATGTCGTTGGGCAATGCCGGTTTTATGAGTTTGGGTGCGTACGCATCGGCAATTTTGACCATGAAGCTGGGAGTGCCTATGTTAATTGGTATTATTGCCGGAGGCTTGCTTGCTGCATTGGTCGCCTTGATTATCGGCATGCCGACTACTCGTTTGCAAGGCTTGTATTTGGCAATTGCGACATTAGGTTTCGGTGAAGTGGTCAGGGTAATTGCGTTAAATATGAAAATTACGAATGGTGCCCTTGGCATTTCCGGTATTCCTGCCATGAGTATTTCTCTAGGTATGATCCTGGATTCCGTAGGGCTGGTTGAGCTATTGGGCACGGATTTCCAACTGGCTGGTCAGATTAGCATGGTTTTGGTCTTGCTCTTGGTCTTAGCCTGCGTGCTTGCCTTTGGCATTTTGTTGCAAAACTCCCGTTATGGACGTGCTTTTGCCGCAATTAAAGCGGATGAGCATGCTGCTGAAATTACGGGCCTTAACGTTGTCTACTACAAGATGTTGTCCTTTATCCTGGGGGCATTCATTGCCGGTATGGCAGGCGCTCTATATGCTCATGCTACTTTCTTCATTAACCCAACTGACTTTTCTTATCATAAAGTGGTAGATATTTTGCTTTACGCCGTATTTGGCGGCAGTAATGTTATCTGGGGCCCGGTATTGGGGGCATTTATTCTGACCTTGCTGCCGGAAGCCTTGCGATTTATGGCCGATTATCGACAGATGTTATATGGCGCACTCTTGGTTCTTCTGATGATCTTCAGGCCTAATGGAATTTTATCGGAAGAGATTATTAATAATATTCAAAGATTCTTTTCCTCGACGAAGAAGCTGGAAGATGGGGGAGAGCGGGCATGATTTTGCAAATGAACCATGTTTCTAAATATTTTGGCGGCTTAGCTGCCAACAGTAACGTGTCTTTTGAGATAGCTGAGGGTGAAGTTTTCGGTATTATCGGACCGAATGGCGCCGGTAAAACTACGATTTTTAATTTGATTACCGGCGTTTTCCCTGTCAGTGAGGGCAATATCGTTTTTGAGGGTGTCAATTTAAAGAATAAGAAACCTCATGAAATAACAGAACTGGGACTTTCTCGTACTTTCCAAAATATACGACTGTTTTCTGATATGACGGCAGTGGAAAACGTGATGGTAGGTGGTCATTGTCGGGCTAACGCGGGTCTGTTGGCTAGTATATTCCGTACGAAGGCACAAAAGGAAGAAGAAAAGCAAATCAGGATGAAGGCAATGAAAATGCTTGAACTCGTTGGCATCGACGATGCTGCTGAGATAAAGGCCGATGAACTGCCTTACGGCAAGCAGCGCCGTCTTGAAATTGCCCGCGCTTTGGCCACAGAACCCAAGCTGATTTTGCTTGATGAGCCGGCTGCCGGTATGAATGACAGCGAAACGGAAGAATTGAGGCAGTTAATTGGAAAAATTAAAAGTCTTGGTATCACGGTAATCGTTATCGAGCATGATATGCACTTGATGATGAACATTTGCGACCATATAATTGTGCTAAATTTTGGCGAAAAAATAGCCGATGGTACTCCTGCCGAGATTCAAAACAATCCTTTGGTTATTGAGGCCTACTTAGGCAGGGAGGATGAAGAAAGTGCTTAAGCTGAATAATATTGTGGCTGGTTACGGCAGTATCAAGGCCCTCAAATCAATCAGTCTGGAAGTTCCTGCCGGTTCGATTGTGACATTGATTGGCGCCAATGGTGCAGGGAAGACGACGACCATGAGAACGATTATGGGTCTCATTCATCCAACTCAGGGAGAAATACTCTTTGAAGGTAGAGACATCACTAAATATAAGACGCATGAGATTGTTTATAGCGGCATTTCCCTGGTACCGGAGGGACGAAGTATTTTGGCCAAGATGACCGTTATGGAAAATCTTGAGATGGGCGCTTATAAGCGGAAAGATAACGAAGTTGCAAGTGATTTGGAAAAGGTTTTTGATCGCTTCCCTATCCTGCGGGAGAGAAAAAGCCAATTGGGCGGTACTCTTTCTGGTGGTCAGCAACAAATGCTGGCTATTGGGCGCGCTCTGATGGCCAGGCCAAAACTGATGCTTCTTGATGAACCTTCTATGGGTTTGGCACCCCTTGTTGTAGCCGATATTTTTAAAGTTATTAAAGAAATTAATTCTAACGGTACAACTGTTTTGCTCGTAGAGCAAAACGTCAGACAGGCCATTAAAATTGCCGACTATGCCTATGTTATGGAAACCGGGAAAATAGTGCTTGAAGGCACAGGAGACGAAGTTGGTAAAAATCCCCGTGTAATGGAAGCCTATTTGGGCGGCAAACAGGCGTAAACAATATATCGTTGTTTGCAAAATAAAGAAGGAGAGACCACCTGGCCTTTACAGCGTTCAGGTGGTCTCTCCTTCTTGAATATAAGGCGTTATTTTATGAAGCGTTTATCGGTCAAAACGTAATCCAGTTGAATATCATGAGGCTCACGTGGTACTTCCTGAATTAATTGTTCGTCAAAGCCGACACCAACTTTTATAATGGCTTTTTGCAAGGAAGCAAAAAAGCGGTCATAGTAACCGGCACCATAGCCGATGCGGTATTTATCAGTATCGAAGGCAACTGCCGGCGTAATGATGAGGTCCAAAAGAATGGGCGTAGTTTCCTGATAATTGTCTGGGGAAGGTTCAGGAATACCATAGCAACCTGGTTTTAAATCTTCGAGCGTATGTACCTCTATTGGAAGTATCCTGTTTGTCTTTTTATCAACAACCGGTAAGTAGGCGTGTTTGCCTTCTTTGATAATTGTTTCAAGCAGCGGCAGCAGATTCAATTCACTGCCGAAGGCGGCAAAAAGCATGATGTGGTTGGCTTTTTGATAAAGTTCAGTT
>CAYRVN010000072.1:5929-7361 GCA_964427675.1 uncultured Acidaminococcales bacterium | reverse complement strand
TCGTATAGATAAGAACGTACGGAAGCTTCGCTGCCTTCCCTGCCGACCATGATGAAAATATCATTTTCTTCAAAAAGAGCATAGGGGCCCGGGGAAATAATGATGCTGCCTTTACGTTTGATGCCGATAACAGTGACGGAGGTATTTTGCCAAAAGTTGATTTCTGAAATCATTTTGCCGAGAAAACGGCAGTCTTTAGTAATTTTGATTTCGTAGCTTAAGATGGGAGCAGCCGATTGATAGTGCTCGATTTGTGCCAGCAGTTCGTTGATTTTTAATAAAATATTCTCTTGCTGCTGCTTTTGCTGCTCTAATAGCGCCTCTATTTCATTTTTTCTGTCTGTCAATGTTAAGATATTTTTTACGCGCTCAACCAGAAGAGCGGCATTTTCTACAGAAGTGATAGTGATGCCGCTGCCGGCGTCTATTTGTACGATGTTCAAATCTTTCAGCATGAAAGTTGCTCGTCTTATCGTTTCCGGTGATACAGAATACTGGCCGGCAAGCACTGATCTGCCAGATACCTTTTGGCCTATCTGGAATTTTCCTTGGACAATTTTCTCCGCGATATCGAGCGCAATTTTTTGGTACATCGGTTCAGCAAATTTATGTTTATTTGCCAATTTAGAGTCCTCTCCTCATCAAGTATTTGCGTTGCTCTTTCGACTGAACTCAATATATCATAGCGGTCAAATGTTGTAAACGGTACAGACTTTTATTTATAAAGTTTTATTGGCAATTTGACATATTGGTAAAAAATAAAATATACTAATTATAAAAGCGACAACTTAATTAAATCAATAAGTTGTCAAAAAAACAAGGGGGGAATAGATTTGAACAAGATAATTTACGTATTCATGACACTGATAATGGCGCTCGCTTTAGTGGCTGGCTGCGGAGGGCCTGACAAGAGTGCCGCTAAAACTATTATTTTGAGTGATGCCGGTTGGGATAGCGTGAAATTTCATAATGCGGTAGTCAGTTACATTGCTGATAAAGCCTATGGACTGAAGACGAAGGTGGTCAGCGGTTCGACGCCGATCACGCATACTGCTCTTGTGCGTGGTGATATAGATGTAAATCTTGAAACCTGGAGCGATAATATAGCTTCTTACAAAAATGATGTTGCCGGAGGTTATATTGTAGAGCTGGGAGTTAATTTTGACGACAATAAGCAAGGTTTGTATGTACCGCGTTATGTGATAGAGGGCGATGCATCACGAGGTATAGCACCAATGGCTCCAGAGCTGAAAACGGTAGCGGACCTGAAAAAATACAGCAAGCTGTTCGTTGACGAGGAAAATCCGGCCAAGGGCAGAATTTACGGAGCGATTCCGGGCTGGGCGGTTGACGAGATTTTATTTAAGAAGTTTAATTATTATGGTTTGAACGAACAATATAATTATTTCCGCCCTGGTTCTGATGCTACGCT
>CAYRVN010000072.1:2022-5829 GCA_964427675.1 uncultured Acidaminococcales bacterium | reverse complement strand
ATTATGGTTTGAACGAACAATATAATTATTTCCGCCCTGGTTCTGATGCTACGCTTAATGCTTCAATTATAGCAGCTTATACGAAAGGCGAGCCAATCGTTGCTTATAACTGGGAACCTACCTGGCTGAGCGGCAAACTGGATTTAGTTCTTTTGGAAGATGCTCCTTATAACGAAAAAGGCTTTTTAGAGGGGGAAACAGCTTTCCCATCAGTGCGTGTCACTGTAACGGCGAATAAGAATTTGCCCAAAAAAGCACCGGAATTTACCGATTTCCTGAAGAAGTACCGCACGTCCAGCGCATTGACTGCAGAAGCTTTAGCTTATATCTCTGAAAACAAGGCAAGCTATGACGAAGCTGCAGTACATTTTCTGAAAGAACATAATGAGCTTTTGGACAAATGGCTGCCGGCAGATAAAGCGAAGAGCGTGCGTAGTGCGCTAGACAACTAAGGGGTGATGTGATGGAGTGGTTTTTAGATTTTCCATCGACGATACGCCTTGATTTTACTAAACAAATAGATGCCTTTATTGCTTATTTGAATGTGCATTATGCCGATTTTTTCGCTGGTTTGAAAGCGATTTTGAATAGCGTGATTGGCGGCATTTACCAAGGCTTGGAATTTATTCCCTGGTGGCTGCTGATTCTGGTTATCGTGTTATTGACGAAAAAACTGGTTGGTCGATATAGAACGGGAATTTTGTATGGTTTACTGATGTTTCTTATAGGAGCATTTGGTTACTGGCAGATGATGAATGAAACACTATCCATAGTCATTACGGCAGTAATACTATCACTATTTATAGGACTTCCGATAGGAATTTTGATTTCGACAAGTGTAAAGGTTAATAATATTTTCAGGCCTGTTTTGGATGCGATGCAGACCATGCCAACATTCGTTTACATGATTCCTGCCGTTATGTTGTTGGGTCCGGGCAAGGTGCCTGCGGTGCTCGCAACGGTGATTTATGCTGTGGTGCCGGTCATTCGTCTGACCAGCCACGGCATTCAGCAAGTCGATAAAGAGGTCGTAGAGGCGGCCAGATCTTTTGGCTCTTCACGTTGGCAGATTTTGGCTAAGGTACAGATTCCACAAGCGTTGCCGACAATAATGGCTGGCGTTAATCAAACGATGATGATGGCCGTTGCGATGGTAGTAACCTGTGCGATGATTGGTGCTAATGGCTTAGGAATGGAAGTATTGATTGCCATCAATCGTACGGAGTCCGGCAGGGGACTTGTGGCCGGCATCTGCATCGTAATCATTGCGATTATTATTGACCGTCTTACACAGAGCGTTTCGGCAAAGGGGGGACGTTAATGGAAGATACTATTTTAAAGGTAGAGCATTTATATAAGCTTTTTAAATCCAGAGAAATCAGCGGCAGTGAAGAAACTGCTATTGAGATGCTACAGCAAGGTTTGTCGCCGGCTGAGATAAGAGCAAAGACAGGGATTGTCGTTGCCAGCAATGATGTATCCTTTGAGGTAAAACGGGGAGAGATATTTACACTGATTGGGCTATCCGGGTCTGGCAAATCGACGATCATACGTTGCCTGAACATGCTGCATAGGCCTACAAGCGGGCACATTTATGTGGAAAATGAGGATATAACTCAATATGATGAAAAGCAGCTTATGCAATTTCGCAGAACGAAAGTTGCCATGGTTTTTCAAAATTTTGGCTTGATGGGCCATCGGGATGTTTTATCTAATGTGGCTTATGGTTTGGAAATAAAGGGTGTAAAAAAGCAGGAGCGGGAAAACAAAGCGCTGGAGATGATTGCCTTAGTAGGGCTTGAAGGCTGGGAAAATAAAAGTATAGATAATTTGAGCGGCGGCATGAAACAGCGCGTCGGTATTGCGAGAGCTTTAGCCAATGACCCCGATATTTTGCTGATGGATGAGGCGTTCTCGGCACTAGATCCTCTGGTGCGCAACGATTTGCAGTTTGAGCTTTTGGGTATTCAGGAGAAAATGCAGAAAACTATTGTTTTTATTACCCATGATATCAACGAAGCCTTCAAACTTGGCAATCACGTGGGTATTTTGCGTGAGGGCGACATGGTGCAGCTGGCTACACCGGAAGAAATGCTCGCTAATCCAGCAGATGATTATGTGCGAAAATTCATCGACAATGTCGATTCTACCAAAGTGCTCAGCGTCAAAAACATCATGGTTACACCGGGTGCCATGATCAAAGCCGGCGACGGAGTCAATCTTGCTTTAAAAAGCATGAAGAGCAATGGGCTTTCGAGTGCTTATGTTGTCGGCGAGCATATGCAGTTCCAGGGCTTGATCACGCTGGAAAATGCGCTTGCCGTTCGTGCGGGTCAGTTGAACTTTGAGGAGGCAATTATCAGAGATATCCCGATTATCAAGGATATCAATACACCTATTGCCGATGTGGTGAATATGGCGGCCAATGCCAGATTCCCGCTCGTAGTTGTCGCCGACGATGGTAGTTTGCAGGGTATCGTCAGCAAGGCGGCTATCTTGTCATCCTTTTCCGGCTAGCTAGGCAAATAGAAAAAATGGACTGCAATTACCCACCACAAATTGTCTATATGGATAATAAGCTGTAAAAAAGGACTTTCGAAAAACTATATAGTATAATTTAATTAAACAATTATTGAATCTTGATATTAAATGGAAGAAGATGCATATGGTCAATATAAAAATTGGTTTCGGAAAATTGTTGAAAGAATTTATGGACATTAGCCATATTAAAGTCCCTCAAATATCTAAGATAACAAAATATGAGATTTCAACAATCTATAAATGGCTTAACGGTGAGAGATTACCAAGCCAAAGTAACATTAACGAAATTGTGGCATCGTTAAGTGAATATTTTTTGGGCAGAGAAGAAAGGCTACTGAAACTGATACATTCTCTTGTCAATAAGCAGAATATTGCTCACGGAGCAGCCCCTGTAGGTGTACTGGACAGACATGCGATTGAAGAAGTTTTTTTTCAACGCTTTTTATTTTTCGCTTAATGAAAGAAAGTTGATAACCCATAAAAAAGATAATATTCCGTCTTATTTCTAAGAATGCCAAACTTCTTTCATGGTATCTTCTTATAGTGATTTGGTTAATGCTTATATACATTTTTTTGATGAGTTGGCAGCGAAACCTACGGAAAACAGAAATATCATTGTTGTTACTGGTACTTTCGATGAATACGCAGTGATTTCAAGAAGTTCACGCATTTTGCTTGAGAAGATGGCTAAGCTTACACAAAACGGTTATAAGATTGAATGGGTGTTGCTGTTGGACAAGAATATGCATAGAAACAGCAACGTTTTACAGGCTTTGATCAACGTGTTGAGCTTTATGGGTAATGATTTTGTTAGTATTCGTTTTGCTGAAAAGAGTTATGCAACGAATTTTTGCGACAAGGTGTTTATTGCGGCGGAGAGAGTTGCATCAGAAACTATTTCTGTTTCTACAATTGCTCCAGAGTCCACTTTTATTACTTATGACAAAAATATTGTTGATGCGCTTTATTTATCATATCAAAGCAGATTGCCTAATCTGAAGCTTGTTTTTGAAGAAATAAACATTCATGACTTCAACAGAAATTTCAGATCTTTGACCGGTGGCCGTTTTTGCTCGTTGTCTAGCGGTCTGTCCATTAATTTATTGCAGTTGGATTTTTTGCTGAGTGGCAAACTGGGAGAAAGATTTGATGAAGTAGTCAAGGGAATAAAAGCAAACATCCATATTTGGAAACAGTATGAGTTTGCAACCAAGGAAACTTATCATATGCTAAACATAGAAAGTTTTAATAGGTTCGTTGTTGAAG
>CAYRVN010000072.1:0-1922 GCA_964427675.1 uncultured Acidaminococcales bacterium | reverse complement strand
AAGGAAACTTATCATATGCTAAACATAGAAAGTTTTAATAGGTTCGTTGTTGAAGGAGAGATGTTGGTAGGTGATCAAACTTTCTGTTGCCCGGTGGCGACCAGGATTGATGTATTGGAAAACATTCTGGATTCGGTAACCAAAGATATTTTTTACAAACTTGTTTTGTATAATGACAATGATGATGAGGTTGCCAGCCAAATAAAGAATATAATTATCTTTAATGAGCATAATGCTTGCCTGCGTTTAAAGAATACTAAATATGGTTGGCTAAGGTTAAATGATGAATACTTTGTAGCTGGCTTGGAAAGCTATTTCAACACTGCATTTACAAAATTCTATAAGGAGAAAATAAATAGCAGGGATGGGGTGGTTAAGTTATTAGAGAACAACATTAAGTGGCTGAAGTCACAGGAAAATTTATGAGTGTTAAATAATTTAGCATACGAGAAGGTCTTGGCAAAAGCTAAGACCTTCTTTTTATGGACGCAGTTTGGACAAAAATATTTGTCCAGGAATTGTTATGGCGAACTTAAGAAATGATTTTTTAAATTTGGTAGACTATTAACCAAAGATAAAAAACTTGCTTATTGGGGGTGAGTAGTAATAGCTGCCATGAAAGACTCGCTTTTTGAGCTGTTTAATACTGAAAGCATTTTTTCATTCAAGGGAAGATGCAGCCGTAAGGAATGTATATTTAACTTATTGATATCCAATGCATTTGCCATAAGTTTTGTATAT
Source organism: uncultured Acidaminococcales bacterium (assembly GCA_964427675.1). GTDB lineage: Bacteria > Bacillota > Negativicutes > Acidaminococcales > Acidaminococcaceae > RZYP01. The sequence continues at coordinate 1,181 of CAYRVN010000072.1, read as the reverse complement.
CTGGCAAAAAATGTGTTCGTTACCGAATTATTATTTGCCCTGTGTATCATTATGCTTTTACCTATTTGCTTTTTTTGGTGTGCCAGTATTGTCAGGCGACTGCATGATATGGAGATGACAGGCTGGTGGGTGCTTTTTAAAATACAATTTATCTGTGGTCTTTATGATTATCAATTCATGCCGAAGGACATATTTTTATCGCTGCTGCTGATTGAAATTGTTCTGATGCTATATATTTGTGTTTCTGCCGGCAACAAAGGCTCTAATAAATAAACTGCCAACGGGGAAACGGTCAAAGGGGACAGTCCCCTTTGACCGTTTTGTTTGGTCGCAAGTAATATAATATTATATAGAGTTATTTTAAATTGGAAGAAGAGCTGATATTAGTGCCTAGACAAAATCGAGTTAAAAGTGGTTCTGGTTTTTACCACGTTATGGTGAGAGGAATTAACAAGAACGATTTATTTTTGGAAGATGAAGATAAAGAATATTTTCTTCAAGTTTTGGCTGATAAAAAAGAACAGTGCAATTTTTTGCTGCCTGCTTATTGTTTGATGGATAATCATGTACATATGCTTATAAAAGAGCAAACAATCGGGTTGCCGGATATTATGAAAAGAATAAATGTATCTTATGCTGGTTACTTCAATAGAAAATATGACAGAGTCGGACCATTGTTCCAGGGTCGCTATAAAAGTGAAGATGTTGAAGACGAAAAATATTTTCTTGCTGTAGCCAGGTATATACATCAGAATCCGATGAAAGCAGGCATGGTTTCTGCGCCTGAATCGTATAAATGGAGCAGCTATAGTGATTATATAAACATTGAACGACAGAACAAACTTGTTGACACAGAAAATGTTCTAGAATTGTTTGGCTGCAAACGTGGTAACGTGTCTGAAGAATTTAGAAATTTCATGGTTCAAGAAGACCAAAGAGATTTTTTGGACGTAAAGAAAAATAACGATTATTTGCGTGTGGGCAAAGAAATCTGGATCAATTTGCTGCTGTCGGACATGACTGAAGAAAATAAAGTAAGATTGTTGAAAGAGAAGACCAAGCTTTCGGCCAGGGAGTTGTCAGTTTTAACTGGAATTGGTAGAACTAAAATATTGTATCTTTTGAAATGAAAAGCGGCCAAAGGGGACTGTGAACTGCACCCCAATTGTTAGACAGTATGA
>CAYRVN010000071.1:5835-7449 GCA_964427675.1 uncultured Acidaminococcales bacterium | reverse complement strand
TGGCCGTTTTTTGAATGACGATATCAGGCTGATGAAAAAAGTACCGGGGTAAAGGTAAAAACGATTAAATAGCGAACAATATATTAAATTGCCTATCGGATCAGAAAATGGGAGGTTAATTGCAAATGCTGAAAAAACCGACTTTGCTTTGTTCTTCACTGCCCCTGGTCTTTATGTTTGTTTTGATAAGCTGCGGCAATTTGCTATTTAAGATTCCCTTGTCGTTTTTATTGATTGTATCTGCTGTTTTTACAGGTTTGCTTGCCAAAGGTCTCGGGCTGACATGGAATGAAATGTTGGAAGGGATTGCGAATAAAATTAAACAGACCTCACAAGGTCTTCTCCTGGTCCTTTGCATCGGAGGTCTTATTTCATCATGGATGATTTCAGGTACGATACCGATGTTCATTTATTATGGTATCAAGCTGATTGACCCACAATACTTTTTCGTTACGGCTTTTTTAGTGACGTCTTTAGCGTCGACTGTAACTGGTACTTCTTTCGGTTCCGCTGGCACTATCGGAGTAGCTATTATGGGTATTGCTATGGCTCAGGGACTTTCCCTGCCAATTACAGCGGGAGCAGTTATTTCCGGAGCAATTTTTGGCGACAAGATGTCACCTTGTTCTGATACTACGATTTTGGCCTCTATTTCGACCAATACTGATCTTTACAAGCATATCAGACACATGATGTATACTACGGGAGGAGCAACGATTGCTTCTTTAGTTGTTTATGCTGCTGCTGGTTTTTTTATGCCCGCAGTGCCGCAGCTGGATGCTTCTATGACGTTAATTGCAGATCTGGAAGCTCTCTATACTATGAATTGGCTGCTCATGCTGCCTCCAATCCTTATTTTGGCGGGGTCATTGCTGAAAAAACCTACCATTCCGGTTATTCTGGCTGCTTCGTTTCTGGCCTTAGTGCTGGGAATTGCTATGCAGGGATTTTCTTTGCCAGTGGCTGCCAATGCTTTTATTAAAGGGTTTTCCATGTCGACAATTAATCCCGCGGCTGCGTTAAATAATACGGCTTTACTGGCTAAACTCCTCAACCGCGGAGGACTAAGCAGTATGTTGGAAGTTTTGCTTTTGATGTTCTGCGTGTTTGCTTTTGCCGGAATTTACAGCAGAGCCGGGTTTTTGGACGTGCTGCTGACGCATATGCTGAAGCTGATAACATCGGTTCCTATGTTGATCATTACTACACTTTTTTCTTCTCTATTGGTTTGTTTTGCGACAGGCAGTACTTATTTGTCAATCTTGATGCTGGGCGAATTATTCAGTCCGATTTACGAAAGAATGAACGTGGCATCGCAGAATTTATCGCGTACGCTCGAAGATGCTGGGACCTGCGCTGTGCCAATCATTCCTTGGTCGATTACCGGCATTTATCTTTCGACAACAGTGGGCGTTCCTACGCTTGATTATTTGCCGTGGGCTGTTTTGTGTTATTCCGGTATGATTTTTGCCATTGTCTTTGCAGTTTTGGATTTTAGAATTACAAGAAGAGAGAGCCGGGAGGAATGATTTTGTACAGGGTCAAATTATTTGTTATCAAACTGGGCATGCAAGTATCGAATCTCCGACGTCATTTTTTAATGCATTTTTTCTA
>CAYRVN010000071.1:0-5735 GCA_964427675.1 uncultured Acidaminococcales bacterium | reverse complement strand
AACTGGGCATGCAAGTATCGAATCTCCGACGTCATTTTTTAATGCATTTTTTCTATGAGCGCACTTTGTGCCGCAAATTCAAAAAGCGTCAGGGTTATGAATTAAATTTGGACAATCCACAAACTTACAATGAAAAATTGCAATGGTTGAAAGCTTATTATCACGATCCATTGCTGACACGCTGCGCAGATAAAGTCGCGGTTCGCTCATATGTTGCCGAAAAAATTGGCGAAGAGTATTTGACGCCTGTTTATGGCACCTATAATTCAGTCAATGAAATTGACTTAGATGCTTTGCCCAAAGAATTTGTCCTTAAAAGCAACCATGCTTCCGGTCATGTTATTCTATGCAGAGATAAAAGTAAAATGGATTGGCCGAAAGAATTCCTGAAAATGGAAAAGTGGCTGATGACCAATTATTTTTATACCGGCGGTGAATGGGTTTATAAGGATATAAAGCCCCAAATCATTTGCGAGCAGATGCATCCAGGTGCAATCAGAGATTATAAAATAGTATGTTTTGATGGAAAACCGCAGTATCTTTATGTTTGTGTTGACCGCAATGCAGAAATCAAGATTACTTATCTGGATCTGGAGTTTAAGCAATTGCCGTTCAAAAAGGCAGCACCTACCAGCCCAACGTTGGAAAAACCGAAAAACTTTGAAAAAATGATTGAATTGGCAGGAATATTGGCGAAGGATTTCCCCTTTGTGCGTGTTGATCTTTATGATATTGAAGATAAAATTTATTTTGGTGAATTGACATTCTGCCCAGGCAGCGGCTTCAATCCTTTTATTCCGGAGGAGTGGGATTGGAAAATTGGCAAAATGATGGCTTTTCCCAATATAAAAAAAGAATATGTTCGATTATAACGGTCAGAAGAACGGACAAACGGCAAGAAAAAACGGTCAAGGGGGACCGTCCCCTTTGGCCGTTATGATCTTAAGAGCTTTCCATTTAAGGAAAGCTCTTTTTTATGCATATAAATAATGTGAAAAAAATATTAAAAAATAATGGTTAAATTTTAAGAATATTAATCAAATTGAGAAGGAAGAACCCATAAATGCGTCGAAGATAGATTCGTTCACTGTTTTAGTGAGTGCCTAGAGCGCATAACATCGGCACTTTTGAGCTATTAGGGTGCAAAAGGTAAGAATTATTATGGTAAAAATCAGAGGACTTTTGTAAGAATCCTTGCGGCAAGGGCTTGAGGATGATTAAAATAGCAATAAGTATACCTAAATCCTGGGTTGTAAAAAATCTAATTTCAAAACCCTTATCTAGATAAATAAAGCAAATTGGTGGTGGACCATGTTCAGGAAAATTATGCTAATGGCATTTGCGACAACTATGTTTCTGAGTTTGGCGGCTGAAGCTGCTGCGGCCAATCCTTTTGCGGATGTACCGAAGGGTCACTGGGCTTATGCTTCGTTAATGCGGCTAGAGCAAGATCATGTGTTGCCGGGCGGCAAGGATTATGATGGAAACAAAATAATTACTCGTTATGAGATGGCACAACTAGTTGGTGCCGCCCTTGCGCACAAGAACGAATACAGCAGCTATAGCCAGCAAAATATTTTGCCCAGCCTTTCTGCTGAGTTTGCAGAGGAACTTAACAATTTAGGCGTGCGTATTGCTAAGCTGGAAGCAGGAGATGGAAACGTCAATTTCAACGGTCAGATAAGATGGCATTACGTTGATAATTACAGAAGCAGGCATGACAGCGACGATAATCATCAGCTGCGTTTGCGATTATATATTAATGGAAAAGTTAACGAAACCTGGGATTATCACGCGATGTTGGAGAATAAGCAGGATTTTCATACTAATGCTGAAGAGGGCAAAACTGCCTTTGAACGCGCTTATGTAACAGGGCCGCTAGGGATTTTGCGAGTTACAGGCGGTGCTTTCAGCAGTTTGATGGCAGAGGGTAATATTTATGATACAAGTTTTGATGGTATCAGGTTTGAATTCGGAGATGTTATAAAATACAGCCTGCTATATGGCGAGGCAGATATTGAACGCGATAATAAGATGTTTGTCGCCACCGCCTCCTACAAAGATTATGACTATGACGCGGCAATTGGCTATCATCATCTCAATTATGACCAGGGTACTCCTAAGGATAACACCATCTGGAGTGCCGGCGGCAATTACGATTTTGGGAATTATTCTTTGGGCGCTATGTATCTGCATGCCAGCGAAAAGGATGCCAAGGGTGATCGTGATGGCTATGTGCTGACTTTCAAGCATGGCAGGGTCAAGTCCTGGAAGGCCGATACTTATGAAATTTATACGAAATATTATGAGCAGCCTGTTCATACTTATCTCGCCCATACGATGACCGGGTTGGCCGGCTATATGGATGGTTTCAAAGGGTATTGCGTTGGTGCGCAATATGCTCTTGGAGAGAACATCGTCTTGGGAATAGAGTACTATGACCTTCGCGACAAGATAACGGATGAAAAGAACAGGACTATCTGGACTCAAATGATTTTCGATTTCAAAATCGATTAAGAGGCGATAAAAGTGAAACTATATGACAAATTAATTAACAGAGAAGCGAATATAGCAGTAGTTGGCCTTGGCTATGTAGGACTTCCGATAGCCGTTGCTTTTGCGGATAAAGTTAACACCATTGGCTTTGACATCAACGCAGGGAAAATTGCTGATTACCAGAGCGGCATTGATCCGACGCAAGAAGTCGGAGATGAAAAAATCAAAGAGACGACGCTGCAATTCACTACTGAAGAAAAAGACTTGCAGAAAGCAGCCTTTATTATTGTTGCGGTACCGACACCGGTCAACGGTGATGAAACGCCGGATCTTAATCCGGTTGTGGGGGCCAGCAAGATTGTCGGCAGGAATCTTACCAAGGGCAGCATCGTTGTTTTTGAATCGACTGTCTATCCAGGTGTGACGGAAGACATCTGCATACCGATTCTCGAAAAAGAATCCGGACTGCGTTGCGGTGAAGACTTCAAAATCGGCTATTCACCGGAAAGAATCAATCCCGGTGACAAAGTGCATCGTTTAGAAAACATCACAAAGATTGTTTCCGGTATCGATGACGAAACGCTGGAAGTGATAGCTGCGGTTTATGAACTGATTATCAAGGCTGGCGTTTACAAGGCTGAGAGCATTAAAGTCGCTGAAGCGGCAAAACTTGTGGAAAATTCACAGCGTGATATCAATATCGCGTTCATGAACGAATTCGCGATTGTTTGTGAACTGATGGGCATCAATACGAAAAGCGTTATCGACGCCATGAATACCAAGTGGAACGCTTTGGGCTTCTATCCTGGACTGGTAGGCGGGCACTGCATCGGCATCGATCCTTATTATTTCATCTACAAAGCCAAAATGCTGGGATATCATTCACAAATCATTGCTGCCGGCAGGAAGATCAATAATAGTATGGGCAGCTTTGTCGCTGATGCTGTTATTAAAAGCTTGATTCAGGCTGATCAGAATGTTCGTCATGCGAATATTTACGTTTTTGGTATCACTTTTAAAGAAGATTGTCCTGATGTCCGCAATTCCAGGGCCTTTGACGTCTTGAAAAGATTGGCAGAATATGGAATTCAGACCAAGGTTGTTGACCCTGTGGCTAATGAAAAGGAAGCAAAACAGGAATTTGGCATTGAGCTAGTCGGCATGGAGGAAGTCAAGGATGCAGACTGCCTGATTTTCCTGGTTGCGCACAAACAATTCAGAGATTTGCAGCTGGCAGAGATTGAGAACTTATATAGTAAGCAGTTGCCCAACAATAAAAGGGTAATAATTGATGTGAAGAGTATTTTTGAAGCAAAGAGTTTTAAGGATATTGATTATATTTATTGGAATCTGTAACAAGGGAGAGTTGCCGTAGATGAGAAGCAAAAGAACTTGGTTTTATCTGGTAGCAGGTGTTGCAGCACTGGCAATAATAGCTGCAGTTTTCAGCTATTTGTTTTCTTCCAGCCCTTTAGGCAAAGGCAGAAATAGCAATGTGCATCTACCGAATATATATAATGCCGAGGCTGAGATCAAAGAAGCAAAAGCCAATTTGCGCGCTAAACCGGAAAAAGCGCAGGTCATAACAGGCATGAACTCAGCAACCGATGGTATTGTGCTGACCTTCGATGGCCTTGCGGATAACAATACGACCAGACAGCTTCTGGATTTATTGCGGAGATATGACGCTAAGGCAATCTTCTTTGTCGAGGGCATGAGAGCGGCTGAGGAAACTGAATTGGTCGGTGAAATCGTCAAGGCGGGACACCGGGTTGAAAACTATTCTTTGTCCGCCCGTACGTCTTTAGAAAAAATGCCGCAGGATGAACTGTTGCAGGATTTGTGCACAGCGCAAAAAATAATTAAGGTGACGAGCAGCTCTTCACCTCTATTTCTCAAGGCAGAGGATACTGTCTATACAGATAATTTGCTGCAGGTCGCAAAAGCCAGTGGTTTAGCTGCTGTAGTAAAATCTGATAAAGTGGTTAATGCCCGCAGCTTCACAAGCTATGAAGGAGCAGTTGCCTATGTGCGGAATATCAGGAAAGGCAGTATTGTTTCTTTCCAGATGGAACGGCCTAAGGTAGAAAAACAAGCAGCGGCCAAAGTATCAGAGCAGCAACCGGCGAAAGACAAGCAGCCGGGTTTGAAAGAACTGAATAAAGCTTTTACTAAAGACAACAGTGAGAATGAAATCATCAAGACAGTCGAGCTATTTTTGCAAGCTTGCAAGAACTCACAGTTACGGACGGTATTTCCTGAAGTGCCAAAAGTAAGGCTGACGGAGGCCAAACAATGGCACGAAAATTTGCCAGCGGCGTTGGCTTTGCTAAAAGAAAAGGCAGGAGAAATTATAAGCTGCAAAACTGCTTATGCCGCACCTGCAAGAGAAGATCTGGAGGCTTTACGCGCTAAGAATAATGGCAAACTGGCAACTGAAATCAAGAGTATCTACACTACCGAAAGGGCTATCAATTATAGCTTTGCAGGTATTTCTAATGAAGTATCTTTAAACGCTGTGCTGAGTACTCTGGATGAATTGCATGGTAAGGCAACCTTTTTCGTTACGGAGAAAGACATTACGAAATATCCGCAAGCAATCGAGAAGATAATTAATTCCGGCAATGAAATTGGGATAGCAACTGTCTTTAATGAAGGCGACAATTTCTACACGGAAGCAGCAGAAATTTTGCGTTGCGACGAATTACTGCAGTCTAAGTTCGGTATTACCACTGATATCGTCAAACAATTGTGGGGTACAGTACCCGAGGAAACGATGGAAGCAGCTTCTGCGACAGGCAAATATCTTGTTGGCCAAGTCTATACCATAACCAAGAAGCAACACAAGGACTATAATTCCGCACAGGCTATCAGGAAGGAGCTTTTCCCGAAAGGGATCACTTCCTTCAGTATCGGCCAGCAGATTTTCTTCCGTCTGGATTTTTATACCAATCCCTTGATGTGCAGCGAACTTTTGCATGAATTGCAAAGCACTATGGTTGATAATATTGCCTATGCGACAAGCAGCGACAATATTGGCATCAACCCAAAGAACGACTCGAGCTACAGGCTGAAAACCGTAGGTGAAATGCTGCATAACGATCGCTATACTTATGAATACCCGGTACAGGAAGCAAAAGTGCCGCAGTACCTAAGAAGCGACTACAGGAGTTTCACGGTGGCTAATGACAATCTGATTGAGCTTATTAACAAACGCTTCATAGGAAAAGGCGGCAGCA
>CAYRVN010000070.1:0-7498 GCA_964427675.1 uncultured Acidaminococcales bacterium | reverse complement strand
CGGTGTGTTTCTCCATGTATTCGCTCATATCGATACGAATCATATTGCGTTCGTCATCGAAGAGCACTTCAGCTAAAGCCTTGGCCAATTCCGTCTTGCCGACACCTGTCGGTCCGAGGAAAATGAAGGAACCGATTGGTCTCGAGGGATCCTTGATGCCAGCACGCGCACGCACAACCGCTTCACTGACTGCCTTAATGGCTTCTTCCTGCCCGCACAAGCTTATCACGTTCACCTTCAACCAGCCTTTGCACAGGAATGCCGGTCCAGGTATTTACGACCTTCGATATGTCATCTTCGTCCACTTCTTCTTTTAACAGGACCTCGCCATCACCGCCAGCTTTACCGCTTTCCAGTTCCGCCAGCTTCTTTTCCAAGTCCGGCAACCTGCCATATTTGAGTTCGGCCAATTTATTCAGGTTATAATCGCGTTCTGCTGTTTCCATTTCTTGTTTTACTTCATCAATTTCGCGTTTTACTTCCCGCACTTTAGCAATAGCAGCTTTCTCACTATCCCAGCGGGCGGTTAGTTCCTCATTCGCTTTTTTGAGTTCTGCCAGTTCTTCTTCCAGTTTCTTCATTCTTTCCTTGGATTGTGGATCGGTTTCTTTGCTAAGTGCCTGCGCCTCTATTTCCAGCTGCAAAATACGCCTTTTGCTCTCGTCTAGTTCAGCTGGCAGCGAATCTATCTCTGTACGCAGACGGGCTGAAGCTTCATCGACCAGGTCCATCGCTTTGTCCGGCAGAAATCTGTCGTTGATATAACGGTCAGATAAAACGGCCGCCGCCACCAAAGCGGCATCCTTGATTCTCACACCATGGTGCACTTCGTATCTTTCCTTCAAGCCACGCAAAATGGAGATGGTATCTTCGACGCTTGGCTGTTTAACCATGACTGGCTGGAATCTGCGTTCCAAGGCACTGTCTTTTTCGATATATTTACGATATTCATTCAAGGTGGTGGCACCGATACATCTGAGTTCGCCGCGCGCCAGCATTGGTTTCAGGATATTGCCGGCATCCATCGCACCTTCGGCAGCTCCTGCTCCAACCACGGTATGCAGTTCATCAATGAACATGATAATCTGACCTGCCGAATCGGAAACAGCTTTCAAAACCTTCTTCAAACGTTCTTCAAATTCGCCGCGGAATTTGGCGCCAGCAACCAAAGAAGCCAAATCAAGGGCATAAAGTATCTTATTCTTAAGCATTTCCGGCACATCACCGGAAACGATACGACGGGCCAGACCTTCAACAATGGCGGTCTTACCTACACCCGGCTCACCTATCAGCACCGGATTATTCTTTTTGCGGCGGGATAATATTTCAATGGTGCGACGAATCTCTTCATCACGACCAATAACAGGGTCCAAATCACCCTTACGTGCTTTCTCTGTTAAATCCTGCCCATATTTTTCCAAAGTCTTTTGGTTTTCTTCGTCACCTTTACCGCTGACATACTGCATATATAAGGCCTTCACTTTCTTTTTGTCTATACCATATTTTTTGCACAAGGCAACGACATCACTATCGCCGTCCTCAACCAAGGCTCCCACGAGATTAGCGATGTTTATTTCATTTTCACCGGCGTCTTTTTCAGCCAAGCCAAAAACACGCGCCAGCCCCGTGCTCATCCTCAGGGCGTCCTGACCTTTGACTTGCGGTATTTTACGCAGCAAATCTTTTGCTTCCTGCGTAAAAGCTTTCTCATCAATTTTCAAGCTTTGCAGTAAAAACTTAAAAAAACCTTCCTGACCGCACAAAGAGGCCAGAAGATGAACCGTGCTCAATTCCTGGTTATAGTTCATGACGGCCTGCTGCTGCGCAGCTTCCAACAATGTTTTTACCTCATCACTGTAACGTTCTTCCTTCATAACTTTTACACCTCCACAAAACATAGTTTATTCATAATTTTTGTTTTTTTATGCTAAATCTGATATCTATACTTGTTTTTTATGCCTGCAGCTCCGCTTACCAGGCCAAGTACAAACATTTTCTATTTTTATTCTAAAACTAAAAAGTCAAAAAGTCAAACAATATTTTTTAACACTTTTTCTTGACATTGGCTACTTCACGTGACAAAATATTACATATTATTAAGAAGAAGGGATAAATTTGACTACAAATTCACTATTAACAGGCGCTGCCTGTATACTGCTTATTCAATTCATCAGCACTTTAGCTGTTGGCTTGCTCGGTATAAAGTTTCCACCTGCTCTTTTAGGTATGATCATTCTTGCTATACTGCTGCTTTTAAAAGCAGTGCGTATTTCAACAGTTGAAGATACCTGCACATTGCTACTGGAAAAAATGGGTATGCTTTTTGTGCCTGCCGGCGTAAGCATTTTAATCTATGCTGATACAATCCTCAAGGAAAGTCTGGCCATCTTTGCTACCATCATTGTCAGCTCAATTATTGTGATGGTCGTAACAGGGCTTACCGTGGACTTCATGCTAAAAAGAAGCGAGGTAAAGAAATGATTCCTGATATATTGCTTACTTCTCCTCTGCTTGGTCTGACCGTGACCCTTATCGCTTATAAATTTGGTGAACGCATCGTTGAACGCTTTAACATTACTTTTTTGCCGCCTCTTTTGACAGCCTGCGCAATTTTGATTGCCATTATTAACTTCACGTCACTTTTCACCTATGAGCAATATGAAATTGGCGGTTCCATCATTAACTTTTTGCTAGGTCCGGCGACGATTGCCTTGGCATTGCCTCTGGTACGTAACTTTAAGGTTCTGTGCCAACATTACAAAATCTTGCTCAGTGGTGCCATTGTGGGGACTCTTGCTGGTGTTGTTTCGATAACACTGTGTGCTAAGTTTTTTGGTGCTTCCGAAAAGGTTGTCCTGTCACTGGTACCAAAATCAGTAACTACACCTATTGCCATGGATATTTCTGCAGGTCTTGGGGGTATTCCTCCTTTGACTGCGGCCTGTGTTATCTTCACCGGCATTTTTGGAGCTATGTGCGGTCATAAGATTCTTGCATTAGCAGGTGTCAAGAACGATATAGCAATTGGCCTAGCAATTGGTGCTTCCAGCCATGCTCTCGGCGTCAGCAGCTGCATTACTAAAAGTGGCCTGCAGGTTGCCATCGGAAGTTTGGCAATCGCCCTTGTCGGTATTGCCACGGCGCTTTTATCGGCGCCAGTCATCCAATTATTGAACTAAGTTCGCGCTTGAATAAAAAATAGCAAAAACACAAATAGCTGTATCGCTAAAAAGCGATACAGCTATTTTATTTACTCTTTTGCTTTGCTTTTTAGCGCGGCAAGCAATCTTGCCCAGCTTTTTTGCACTTCACGCCAGGCTCCCGGCATTTCTGATAAGCGCCAACCAATTAAAAGACCGGCATCGCGATAGAGAACCCTGCTGTTGCTGCCTTGCAGGAAAGCAAGGATATCTTTGTGTCCATAAATATCAAAATTTAAAATCTTCAATTTGCGGTACAAATCTTTCATATAAGCGAAAGTCTGTTTATCAAGTGTACCAATTTTAATGCTGCGTCGTACCAGAACCATGACTTCAATGATCTTTCTCATCTCGCGCGCATTTTCTTCCTCGAGCATATCATTGGTAAATTCAAATGCCAATAATTTTTTGTGCCAATCACGGAAACGACAAAGTGAAAACTGTTCCATCTGGATAAATTCGGCTCCCTGCCAATGTGAGTTTTCTGTCCAAGCCAGCATTTTGAACATGCCGCGTGCATACAGGCCGCTTTCAATCTGATCTTTGATAGCCTGCATTATTTCCAGCCGGCGCTCTTCCAACCGTTCTGTCAGGACATTGTTTTTCAGGATTGTACCGGTTTTCTTATAAACCTTATCCCACTGCCGCATAAATCTTTTCAGCACATAAAGCTGCTGCAGAGGATCAACAATTTCAACCAACAAATTATGGAAATACTCGTAGTCCTGCTGTTCGATCAAGGGCTTGATAAAATTGATGACGGCACGCAGCCTTTTAACCCTGTTTAAAAGAATCCTGTCGGCATCTTCGAGACCTGTCGTATCACGCAAAGCGTTTTGCGCCTCAAGGATAACTCCTATATCATAATAAATCAGTTTTTTAAACTCTGTTTCAACATTGCCAGTCCTGTCAATTTTAACGCCTTTTTCTTCAATATCAGCGTAATCCGCACCATTCGACAGCAGGTCAATGCCACGCTTAAACTTGCTGCGTGGTTCAATAAAGAGAGGAATTTCCATTGCTAATGCTGCCACAAATTCAAACAAGTCACTTTTGGTACCCTTTACTATCTCAAATTCTATCTCTTCAATTTTCTCTTTCTTCTTGCCAACAATTATATTACCTTTATCAATAGCCATTTCCAGTAAAGTTTCCGGCGTAATCTGCAACAGACGAATTTGCCTCCTGACCAATACTTTGAATAAGATCTGCAATTCTTCTTCTGCCAGCAGCTTTTTCAGATCAGTCGTCAGACCCAACTCTGTAAAACCTTCTAAAGTTGGTATTGCTTCCTCAACCGGCACATTATATTCTTTTCTCTCCGAAAACCCGCTTTGCGACGCGTCATCGGTTTTGACAGTAGCAAGATAACCAGCATCGATTTTACGGATACGATAGGCTATGCCTTCATGAAAAAGTTTGTAACTTGCGGTGTCATAATAATAATTTTCCAGTTCTTTCTCCTGCAGACTGTCAGGCACCATTGCTGCTTTCAAAAGCGATGAATCCAATAATTTCTTTAAGCTTTCCTTACTGGCAGAAAGCTTGATTTCCATCTCTGTAGTATTATCCAAAATATTCCACCTCGCCTTTATGAAAATATATTTCTTAGCCTCTGATATCTGTAAAAATAATCCTGGCCTCTTCTAAAGAAAAAACCTTGGGTTCCAGTTCCCGCAAATCCTCGATTCGCCAACCTTGTTTCTGCTCCGCTAATTTGAGCAAAGCTTCCTCTAAATCGTTAGCAGCCACAACAGCAATCGCATCAAGGTAAAATTCCTGATTGATACAAGGTTCCTGAATCATACTATGGCTGTGATAGGTTCTGTTATGCCGCCATAAGTAAATGTTCATATCTGTACCTCTCTTTCTACAGCCGCTGGTGCTCGTCACTTAAGTACCACCACAAAAGTGGTATGCCAAAAGCGATAACAGTGAGCAAAACAGCACCTGGAATTCCAATAGTTTTACCTACAAAAGAGTCCGCCAGAAAATTATAAGCAATAGCGCCCGGAAACATCCCTGCTACGGTAGCCGCTGCATATGGAAGATATCTCATGCTGCTGCTGCCAGCAACAACACTAACAGGGTCGTACGGGAAGATAGGCACTGTTCTGAGCCACAGCATGCGAGTAAAGCCTCTGTCATCCGAGAGGTAATTATCCAATCTTTTGCCCCAATTGCCGCCGAAGCGTTTGAGCAGACTTTGCTTGGCACCAAATAATCTTGCTGACCAGAAACAAACGCTGGCATTAGCCAAACCGCCTAAAAGCAAATACACTATACCCCACCAAGGTCCGAACAAAACACCAGCACTGAGGTTCAACAAAAGACTCGGAAAAAATAAAAATGGTCTCGCAGCATAAAGCGCTATATAGACCAGCGGACCAAAGGTGCCAAACTTTGCCACCCACTGCCGCACATCATCAACTGACTGCGGCCGGAACACCCACGATGACGTATGAAGAAAATATAAAGCAGCAAGAAAAAAAATGAAAACAAATAAGATATTTTTATGCTCCAGAACAACTTTCGTTTTTTGCTGCAAATTCACCACCTGATATTTCAGCCCTTCTTTTTCTATTATCTTATTATTTTTTGTTCAAAGTTGCAATAAAAAGCGGTTTCGCTTTCACGAAACCGCCACAAGTTTGTTATTTCTTTTTCTTGCCAAGATAAGCTTCTCTGATTTGCGGGTTTTCCAACAATTCCTTGCCGGTACCTTCCATGGTAATTCTACCCGTTTCCAAAACATAGGCCCAGTCAGCAATCTTCAAAGCCATGTTGGCATTTTGTTCAATTAATAAAATAGTCATACCCTTGGCGTTGATTTCCTGAATAATACGGAAAATATCTTTGATTACCAACGGCGCCAAGCCGAGGGAAGGTTCGTCCATCATGATCAGTTTAGGTCTGCACATCAAAGCTCTGCCGACCGCAAGCATCTGTTGTTCACCGCCGGAAAGCGTACCAGCTAGCTGCCAGTTCCGCTCCTGCAGACGGGGGAACAACCCGTAAATCCATTCAATGTCTTTTTCTATCTCTGCCTTGTCATTACGCATGTAGGCACCGATTTTCAGGTTTTCCAGAACAGTCAGATTAGAAAATACACGGCGTCCTTCCGGTACTAAGGTAATACCTGTTGTTACTATTTTTTGAGAATTAAGAGCAGTAATTTCTTTTTCATTATAAGAAATCTTGCCAGACTGAGGTTTGACCAAGCCAATGATTGTACGCAGCAAGGTACTCTTACCGGCACCATTAGCACCAATCAAAGTAATGATTTTCCCGTCAGGGACATTAAGTGAGATACCTTTGAGAGCTTCGATGCCGCCATAGGAAACTACGAGATCTTCAACTTTAAGCATCTTCTTCCACCCCCAAATAAGCTGCGATAACACGCTCATTATTCTGAATTTCCAAAGGCGTGCCGCTGGCAATCGTCTGACCAAAGTCCAAAACGTAGATACGATCGGAAATGCCCATGACCAAATCCATGTGATGTTCAATCATGAAGATCGTCAGATTATACTCGTCACGAATCTGGCTGATAAACTCAGTAAGTTCGTCTGTCTCTTTAGGGTTCATACCTGCTGCCGGTTCATCTAGCAAAAGCAGTCGCGGCTTAGTAGCCAAGGCACGTACTATTTCCAGATGCCTTTGCTGTCCATAAGGCAGTGAAAAAGCCTTTTCTTCCCGCAAATCCCACAAATTAACCTTTTTCAAAAGTTCTTCAACTTCTGCTTCCGCCTGACGTTGTTCGGCATTATAATGTGGCAGATGCAGTGCAGCAGACATAAAATCAGACTTCAAATGCAAATGCTTGGCAATCATAACATTTTCATAAACGGAAAGTTCCTTAAACAAACGAATGTTTTGGAAAGTACGCGCTATACCTAGTTTAGCAATTGCGCTAGGCTTCTTGCCGGTTATTTGGATATCATTGCCCTCGGCATCAGTATAAATTACATTGCCGCTGGTTGGAGTATAAACCCCTGTTATCATATTGAAAGCAGTAGTCTTACCAGCTCCATTAGGCCCAATAAGCGCTACTATTTCATGTTCATTGATGTCTATTTGCAGGTTATTAACGGCAACAACCCCGCCAAAACGCATCGTTATGCCGTCAGTTCTTAAAATTGTCATGCTTTACGCGCTCCTTTCCGTCCGAAAAAACTGAAAGGGTTTTTGCAGAATGCAATAAATTTGTCCCATGTAAATTCTCTGGTACCCATAATGCCGTGTCGCCAGAAAAGAACGAGAACCATCAGCAAAACGGAGAAAATAACCATACGGAA
>CAYRVN010000069.1:0-7679 GCA_964427675.1 uncultured Acidaminococcales bacterium | reverse complement strand
TCAGCGTTTCCAGGGTAATTTTTTCATAATTCATGTAAACAGCTCCTTTGTGGTTGTATTAATCAATTATTTATAAGATGCCAATCCATTTCCAATAGGTGAGGACGACTAAAGAGAAGAAGCCTGCACCCAATATGCTCATGACAGCACCTGCTTTCATGAGTTCTTTCTCCGTAATATGCGGAGTGCCAACGATAACTGCATTTGGCATGTTACTTACCGGCAACAGATATTGATGCTGCATATTCATGCCGAGAACTAATGCCATAACTAGTGGGTCAGCACCGATAGTACCGGCATAGGCAATTACGATTGGTGTAAGAGCAGTAGTTTTCGGGCCACCGCCTGTGAATAAAACCTGCAGGATTGTCGCAATCCATATTAAAGCAATAATTTGCATAGTCAGTGGGAAGGAATGAAGTGGTGATAACATTGTGTTAGCCAGCCATTTAGCTGCACCGGAGGATACAAGTACTGCACCGAGTGATAAGCCGCCACCGTAAAGAATATATACGCTCCAGGGAATCTTGCACTGCGCTTCTTTCCAATCCATGACGCCAATGCCTGGTAGTAAAAGAAGTAGTACAGAGAGGAGACCTACGGTTACAACAGGAATTTTTGTATAAGAATCAGTTGCCCACAGAACAAGAGTTACCAAGAAGACAATAAGAGTACGAATTTCTTTACTGCTGATTGGGCCCATGGCTGCAAGCTCTTTCTTTACATAGGCACCGCCTTCACCGATATTTTCTATTTCAGGCGGATATAATAATTTGATAACGAAGACTGAGATAAAACCGAGTAAGAATGCAGGCGGTCCACCGACACGGAACCATTCGCCCCAGGTAATAAGCTTACCGGTAGCACTCTGTATCATGCCTACGGTTATCGGGTTAGCGACATGAGAAGTGAGAACACCGATGCTCATCATGGTGCCGCTCATGGCTACAATCAGAAGAAGAGCTTTTACTATGTTGCTTTTACCTTCTTTGGCATTGAAGGATTCACCAATACCAAGAATTATCGGGAGCATTAAAAGAGTGCGTGCAGTGATTGATGGAACAAAAAATGTCATGATAGCGATAGATGCCGCAATTGACCAATAAATGCGGGAGCTTACGCCTTTTGATAACGCAACCAAGTATAAGGCGATACGTTTGGATAATCCTGAGTGCTCCATCACGCCGGCCATCAAGAAGCCGATGACAATCAACCAAAGTGATGTGTTTGCATACCCAGAAAAGGCTTGGGCGACTTTGGCCGCACCGGTTATTGCTAACAAAAAGACAATCATGAGACCACTAAGAGCACCTTCAATACAACTGGTCATCCAAACAATAATTGCAAAGGCACCAACTGCTAAGGCCATTTTACCTGCCTGCGGCAAGCCTTCCGGCGTAGGCATCAGCCAGCCAACGGCAATAAAGGCAAACATTGCCAGCAGGAATTGAACTGTTTTTTTGTCCATGCACTATCATCCCCCAATAATATTTTGACGTAAAGTCATACTTTATTATTTGCAATATCGGACCTAGTGTCAACAATTTTTATGTAATTTTATTATAATTATATGCAATTTTATTATAAAAAGAAGCGAGCAATCCAATTCTTCGGAAAACTCGCTTCTTGCTGCTTTAAACTACATAATCATTTTTGATTCCTGCATTGGTAAAAAAATCCTTAACTCTCTGCATGTCACCTTGAGAGGCATCAGGGACATTATTAAGTTGATACGGAATTTTTAGGGCTTGCCATTTCGTTTTACCCATAGTGTGGTAAGGCAAGAGATCAATTTCTACTGTGGATGGTAATTGCTTAATTATTGCAGCTAATTTAGACAAATCACAATCAGAATCATTAACGCCGGGGACTACAACGTAGCGCAGAACTAATTGCGTTTGCGAAGCTGCATGAAATAAATTTTGCAGAATCAAAATATTATCTTTACCGGTTAATTGACGATGCACCTCTTCGTCAACTGCTTTTAACGAAAACATTACAAGATCTGTATGAGGCAATACTTTATCCAGCTCAGCCTGAGCAACAAAACCACCGGTATCAAGGGCGGTATGAACTCCGAATTCTTTGCATTTTGTAAAAAGCTCACGTACGAATTCCGCTTGCAAGAGAGGTTCACCGCCGCTGACGGTTATGCCACCACCGGACTTATCGTAAAAGACACGATACTTTTTTATTTCTTCAACAATTTCTTCAACGGAAATTGTTTTACCAGTTCTTACCCAGGTATCAGGGTTGTGACAAAAACTGCATCCTAAGTTGCAGCCAGCGAGAAATAAGAGATATCTTATACCAGGGCCATCAACGGTACCGAAAGTATTAATAGAATGGTAGTATGCTTTCATGATTTTTACATAGCCTCATAGAAAGTACGGCTGATAACTTCTTTCTGGTGATCAGGACTTAGTTTAATGAAGTTAACTGCATAGCCGGATACACGAATGGTAAGCTGCGGATAAAGCTCCGGATGAGCCATGGCATCCAGCAGCACTTCCCTGTTGAAAACATTAACGTTGATATGATGACCTTTGTGTATTACATAGCTGTCCAGAATAGCAACAAGATTACCTATGCGCGTTTCTTCGGTTTTCCCAAGTGCTCCAGGTACGATGGAGAAGGTATACGAAATACCATCACGACAATCGTCATAAGAAATATTGGCAACTGAAGCCATAGCTGCAAGAGCACCTTTTTGATCACGGCCATGCATTGGGTTAGCTCCTGGCGCAAAGGCCTCACCAGCTTTTCTGCCATCAGGAGTTGTACCGGTTTTCTTGCCATACATGACATTGGATGTAATGGTCAACACAGACAGTGTGTGTGTTGCCTGGCGATAAGTGGCATTTTTACGGAGTTTTGTAATAAATTCATGTGTCAGTTCATGTGCAAGTGAATCGACTCTTTCATCATTGTTGCCGAAGCAAGGGAAATCCCCTTCGGTAACAAAATCTACGGCAATGCCCTCCGCGTTACGTATAGGCTTAACCTTGCCGTAACGGATAGCGCTTAAGGAATCGACCGCTACTGATAGACCAGCGACGCCGAAAGCCATAAGTCTGTTGACTTCGCTGTCATGCAGAGCCATTTGGGCGGCTTCATACGCATAAGTATCATGCATACGATGAATTATGTTCAATGTGTTCACATAGAGTTCAGCAAGCCAGTCTAAAACGGTGCTATAGTTTTTACGGACTTCATCATAATTGAGATATTCGCCTTCCGGTAAAGGCAACATTGGCGCTATCTGAACACCTGCTTTTTCATCGCGGCCACCATTGATTGACATCAAAAGAGCTTTGGCTAAATTAACACGTGCGCCAAAGAACTGCATTTGTTTGCCTAGTTTCATTGCTGACACGCAGCAGGCAATGCCGTAGTCATCGCCGTAAACAGGACGCATTACTTCGTCATTTTCGTATTGGATGGCACTGGTTTCAATTGAAACCTTAGCACAGAAATTCTTGAAACCTTGAGGAAGCTTCTCTGACCAAAGCACAGTCAGGTTTGGCTCGGGTGCAGGACCAAGGTTGAAGAGGGAATTGAGAATACGGAAGGAATTTTTTGTAACTAAAGTACGGCCATCTTCACCCATACCGCCGATTACTTCAGTAACCCAAAGAGGATCACCGGCAAAAAGCTCATTGTATTCAGGGGTTCTAAGATGACGGGCAAACCTTAGTTTAATTACTAACTGATCCATAAGCTCTTGAGCTTCAGACTCTGTAATCAGACCTGCAGCGAGGTCATGTTCAAGGTAGATGTCAAGAAATGTGGAAGTGCGTCCGAGTGACATGGCTGCACCGTTTTGCTCCTTGATGGCAGCCAGATAGCCGAAATAAAGCCACTGTACAGCTTCTTTGGCATTAGCGGCGGGTTTGGAAACATCAAAGCCATAACTTGCGGCCATTTCCTGAATCCCAAGCAATGAAGCTATCTGCATAGCAATTTCTTCGCGCGTACGGATAACATCTTCCGTCATCGCCATTTCACCAAGAACTTTTAAATCGTTTTGTTTTGCTTCAACAAGTTTATCGATGCCATAGAGGGCAACACGACGATAATCGCCTATAATACGTCCACGGCCATAAGCGTCGGGTAGGCCAGTGATAATGCCTATTTTTCTGGCCAAAAGCATTTCGTCTGTATAGACATTGAATACCGCACTATTATGAGTTGTTCTATGATTATTATAAATATCGCTGATTAAAGGGTTCAGTTTGTAGCCATAAGCTTCACAAGCTTGCTCTGCCATGCGGACACCACTATTGACGATGACACTTCTTTTCAGCGGTTTATCAGTTTGTAAGCCAACAATAATTTCTTTGAACCGGTCAATGTAACCTGGTTTATGAGAAGTAATTGTAGAAACACGGTCAGGATCCACATCAAGAACTCCGTTGTTTTCTATCTCTTTGGCCAAAAGTTCTGTGCATTCCTGCCAAAGACCTTTTGTTCTGACAGTTGGACCTGCCAAAAACCTATCGTCCCCATCGTAGGGCAGATAATTTTTTTGGATAAAATCTCTGACGTTGATTTCCTTTTGCCATACACCTTCATTAAAATCTTTCCATTCTTGCATTGCTAAGCACCTCTCCTCTAAGTTGCAGTAAGCATACAAACAAGCAAAAAACCGCCCGAGCAGCGTACTGTTGCCCAGGCGGTCGGCTGTTTCTACAATATGGTCCACGTGGTTATTCCACTGATCCGCCAGTCCCATATCGTGTTAATCATTTGTCTTGAGCACATTATATTATATGCTTAGAATTCAGTCAAATATTTTTATATCAAAACTGCGTATATAAATGATATAAAATAATAGTTGACAAAATTGCTAGGAATTGCTAAACTAAAAATAAATCCTAGCAACACAGTATGAAAAGGAAAAAGAGAGGAGCATTGCAATGCAACAAGTTTATTTGGACAATGCGGCAACTACAAAAGTGCTACCGAGTATTGCTGAAGTTATGTGCAAAACGATGGTTGAAAACTATGGTAATCCGTCCAGTATTTATAAATTAGGCCAGCAAGCTAAGGAGATTATTGACACGGCAAGGGAACAGGTTGCCGAATTGATAAACGCTTCACCAAAGGAGATTATTTTTACGGGTGGCGGCAGCGAAGGCGATACGATGCTGCTTATGGGTGTTGCCCATGCCAATGCTAAAAAGGGCAAGCATATCATTACAACCGCAGTTGAGCATCATGCTATTCTTCATACTTGCAATGCTTTGGAAAAGGAAGGCTATAGTGTGACTTATCTTCCGGTTGATGAATTTGGCAAGGTTGATCCAGCTACTGTCGAAGCAGCTATCACACCTGAAACAATTTTGATTTCAGTTATGTATGCTAACAATGAGATTGGTACAATTATGCCAATCAGAGAAATTGGTGCCATTGCCAGAAAATATGGCGTTCTTTTCCATACGGACGCAGTACAGGCAGCCGGACATATTCCCATCGATGTTAAAACTGATAATATAGATCTTCTGACGCTTACTGCTCACAAATTCCATGGACCTAAGGGTACCGGCGCAGTCTATGTTAAGCAAGGTGTAAAAATAGGCAGACTGGTTTATGGCGGCGGACAGGAAAAAGGCTTGCGTGCCGGTACTGAAAATACAGCAGGTATTTTAGGCTTAGGTCTGGCAGCTTTACATGCCAAAGAAAACATGGGGAAAAATAGTGAACGTATAACTCGCCTGCGTGACAAACTTATCGCTGGCATTAATGAAAAAATAAGCGAAGTCCGTCTGAATGGCCATCCGAATGACAGACTTCCGAATAACGTGAATTTCAGCATTAGATATATTGAAGGCGAAGGGCTTTTATTATTGCTTGATATGGCTGGAATAGCAGCTTCGAGCGGTTCAGCTTGTACATCTGGTTCGCTCGATCCTTCTCATGTGCTGCTCGCAATTGGCCTACCGCATGAGATAGCACATGGGTCTTTACGTTTGACTTTATCAGAATTTACAACGGAAGAAGAAATTGATTACTTATTGGAAAAATTACCGCCGATTGTAGAACGACTTCGTCAGATGTCGCCGCTTTATAGCGAAAAGTATAATAAAGTATAAGAAAGTTGGTGTGATATGTATAGTGCAAAAGTTATGGATCATTTTTCCAATCCTCGCAATGTAGGTGTTATGGAAGATTATTCTGGTGTTGGCACAGTTGGCAACCCTGTGTGCGGAGATATCATGAAGATATTTCTCAAAGTTGAAGATAATATAATTAAAGATATTAAATTTCAAACCTTCGGCTGTGGTGCCGCCATCGCTACCAGCAGTATGGTTACTGAACTGGCTAAAGACAAAACTATTGATGAGGCTCTCAAACTTACCAATTTGGCAGTTGCCGAAGCCTTAGACGGACTCCCGCCGGTTAAGATGCATTGCTCAAACCTTGCAGCTGACGCACTGAAAGCGGCAATTGTTGATTATAAGCTGAAAAATGGCTTGCCAACTGATGACATTAATTTAGACAAGGGCTGTTGCAATCACAGTTGTTGTAACAGCTGCAGCTAACTCTATTTTTGAAAGGTTGGTCGAAGTGACGGATCTTGTTAATCATGAAACGGAGATTAATGGCCAACAACATGCAAATAAAAAGGCGATGGTTGCCATGAGCGGCGGTGTGGACAGTTCCACCGTCGCTTTGATTTTGCGTGAAGAAGGTTATGAAGTAACAGGTGTCACAGGCAGAATGTTTGTCAATGAAGATATCGGCCTGGTTGACGAAAGCCGATGTTGTTCGCTTGCAGATGTTGAAGATGCCCGCCTGGCAGCCCATAAAATAGGTGTATCCCATTATGTTTATAACATGGGCGACTGTTTTAAAAAAACTGTTATACAACCATTTGTTGATGCCTATTTGGTCGGTGATACTCCTAATCCCTGTGTAAATTGCAATAAGTATGTGAAGTTTCCCCAGCTCCTTGAAAGAGCGCTTTTGCTGGGAATTGATTATTTGGCAACAGGGCATTATGCCAAGGTATTCTATGACCAAGCAAAAAAGCGCTGGCTGCTCGCAAGGGCAGAAGATGAAAGCAAAGACCAGACTTATATGCTTTATGGCCTGACTCAGCACGAACTCAGTCATCTGCTGCTGCCGCTAGGAAATTTCAAAAAAACTGAGGTCAGGGCAAGAGCCGGTGAAGCAGGCCTTATTAATGCGTCTAAGCCAGATAGTCAGGACATTTGTTTTGTGCCAGATGGGAATTATGCCAATTTTATTGAACGTTTCAGCGGCAAAAAGCAGGAACCCGGCGACTTTGTCCTGCAAGGCGGTGAAGCAATAGGGCGTCATAAAGGTTTGATACATTATACTTTAGGCCAGCGCAAAGGTTTGGGCATAGCTTACAAGGAACCGCTTTACGTATTGGCAAAAGATGCAGCCTCTAACACTGTTGTTCTTGGAACTGAAAAAGATTTATATAAGAAGGAATTCCTTGTCGGTGATTGTAATTTTATCGCCATTGAAGAGCTTACAGGTCCTATGAAGGTCACCTGTAAGGTGCGCTATCGCATGCAAGACGAGCCGGCAATAATTGAGCCTGTCTCCGCTGGTAAAGTAAAAGTGACATTTATGAAAGCTCAGCGAGCCATTACCTCTGGTCAGGCTGCTGTTTTTTATGATGGAAACATTGTGGTTGGCGGCGG
>CAYRVN010000068.1:0-7802 GCA_964427675.1 uncultured Acidaminococcales bacterium | reverse complement strand
GCGAGAGAAGTTTTTTGTTGGTGCTCTTCAGTCTTATGATAAAGAAATTTATAGTCTTAGTTACGGCACTGCTAATGGAGAATATTACGGCGCAAGGAGAAATAAAGAGGGAATCATAGAGATAATCCGTAATGATATGGCTACAGGCGGTAACTCGTGGTATTACGCTGTCAAGGAGGATTTGAGCGTTGGCGAACGCGTCCTGGATGCTGGCAAATTTGATCCGCGGCAGCGTGCATGGTATCAGGTGGCCGAAAAAAGCCATAAACCTATTTTTTCATCAATTTATAAGCATTTTGTAATGGATGATCTTGCAGTATCTGCCGCTTGGCCTATTTATAATAAAAAGAACGAGTTGCAAGGCGTGTTGGGTACGCATATACTGCTCTCAGGTATAGGTGATTATCTGACGGAAATTGCACGCCCCGATAATGGCTATGCGGCAATCTTTGATAAAAACAGCGGCAAGATCATAGCCAGTTCTTTGCAAAAAAAAGACAAAGATTATGTTGTGATCAAAGCCGGAGTTGAGATTTCTTCTGGCAAGATAGATGAAAGGACTTTGCAGGATATTTATCGACATTATGTTACGACTAAGGAACATTCATTTTTGCATTCAATTAATAATGAGCAGATGTTTATTGGAGTTGACGAGTATCAGAAGGAAGGTCTTAATTGGGTAATTATATCTGCCTTGCCGGAAGCACTGCTGCTTGCTGAGGTAGCACGGAATATTAAAACCACTATTATTCTTTTGGTTATGGCAGTTGCAGTTTTGTTTATTATTAATTTCATTGCAACCAGAAAACTTTTGCAGCCAATGAATAATTTATTGGAGGTTGCTGAACATTTTTCGGCCGGAGAATTGCAGCTTCGTGCCGAAGTAGTGCGCAGAGACGAGATAGGTCGAATTGCGGAAGCTTTTAACAACGTTGCCGACAAAATGAGCAGCTTGATCAATAATTTGGAAAATATTGTTGAAGCGCGCACAGAGGAGCTCGAATATTTAAATTGTCATGACCCACTGACAGGATTAAAAAACCGCAGGTGTTTTGAAAATGCATTACAAGAAATTGATAACGAAGCACATTTGCCTCTTTCCGTGATATTTGCTGATATTAACGGCCTGAAAATGACAAATGATATTTTTGGACATGCAGCCGGGGATGAACTTATAAAGAAAACTGCCGAAGTACTAAAAGAGTCTTGCCAGGAAAATGACATTATTGGACGTGTGGGTGGCGACGAATTCATTATTCTTTTGCCAAATACGAATGGGAAAGGTATCACGGAAATTATAGAAAAGATACATATGAGTCTCAGACAGGCCAATGTTTCAGCAATCAAATGCAGTATTTCCATGGGGTTTGATACTAAAACAACGCAAACTCAATCAATGGAAGAAATCATGGCCAATGCTGAAAACAAGATGTATAAAGACAAGGTACTCAACCGCAAAGAAATTAATGCTGATATCATCGGCAATATAATGACTACTCTGCATAAAAGAAATAAAAAAGAAAAATTGCACTCCCAAAAAGTTAGTTTTTTAAGCGGTAAAATTGGGGAGGCTCTTGGTTTTTCAGCGACAGAGATTAAAAGAGTCACGGAAGTTGGTTATCTCCATGATATCGGTAAAATTGTCCTTGATGAAAAAATTTTACAAGGACAGAATTTGTCGGAAACAGAAATTGAAATTAAAAGACAGCATCCTATTGTTGGTTATCGCATTTTGAATCTATTTGATGATACGCTCGACTTAGCTGAGGCTGTGTACAGTCATCATGAAAATTGGGACGGTACCGGTTATCCAAAAGGATTAAAGGGTAACGAAATAACAATCATGGGCAGAATTATAGCTGTCGCCG
Source organism: uncultured Acidaminococcales bacterium (assembly GCA_964427675.1). Lineage (GTDB taxonomy): Bacteria > Bacillota > Negativicutes > Acidaminococcales > Acidaminococcaceae > RZYP01. The sequence goes on along the minus strand of CAYRVN010000068.1, from coordinate 5,934 downwards.
AAGCATATGATGAAATGACTAACGAATACGGCAATTTGCGTCTTGATAGTGAAAGTGCTATGCAAAAAATCAAAGAAATGGCAGGTAATAGGCTTGACCCGGAAATAGTAAAAGCTTTTGCCAGCATTATTGCAGAAACTGAAAATCAGCATTCCAGGTAATTGCTGCGCTTAAAAAGGTATTCCTGATAATACGTTGAATTTACTCATTAACGTAGTCAGATTCCAGGAGGTGCAGCTAATGAATTCGTTTACGCGTTCCATAATGCAGATAGTGGAGGGAGCTGCCAAAGCCTTTACCAGCTTTCCAGCCTCAATTGCTTGTGCGTTGGCTTTTACGCTCGTGACAATAGTCAGGATACATCTTGATTGGCCTGAAAATAAAGATTATAATTTTTTGTTTAATTGCTTACATTGGTCGTTTGCTTTTGGTGCGATTTTCAGTATGGCGGCAATTACAGCTGCACAAACTCGTTCGGAAGATCGCAAAGCATTTACACTGGCAAACATCATTGGATTATTATGTACGGCACTGGTTTTTGTCGTACTTTTCTTCTTTGGCGGTAAGACGCCGGAATTGGGCCAAAGCGGTTCCACGATGTTGAGTGATGTGACTCAGGCACGCGTCGCTGTTGCAATGCTTGTAAGCTTTTTGGCGTTTATTGTCCTGGCAGGGATTCCCAAAGAAAATCCTGATTTGGCGAAGTCGCTCTTTATGACGCATAAATCTTTCTTTATAGCGACTATTTATGGTGTGGTACTTCTTAGCGGTGTCTCGGGAGTAGCCGGTGCTGTGCAGGCTTTGCTTTACAAAGGCATGAGCTACAAAGTATATTCTTATATTGCCGCTTTGACAGGTTTTTTTACCTTCGCGATTTTTCTGGGTTATTTTCCGGATTTTTGCAAAGGGGAGCTTGATGAACGTCGCGAAATAGCTGAGAAACAGCCACATTTTATTGAAATTCTTTTTGGCTACGTAATGATCCCAATTATGATAGCGCTTACGATAGTACTGATTTTGTGGACCGGCCGCATAATCATTGAGGGCAATTGGCCTTCTTTCATACAGCTTTCAAGTATAGCGACTTCATATGCGATGGGTGGTATTTGGCTGCATATTATGGTTACTCACCATGAAGCTAAATTAGCGACCTTTTATAGGAAGGTATATCCTTTCACAGGCCTCTTGATACTGGCTTTTGAGGCTTGGGCATTGTTTGTTCAGCTTCAGAAATACGGCATGAAAACTACCGAGTATTATTTTGGTCTGACCTGGATATTTGCAGTGGTATCGGTTATTTTGCTTTTGCTGCTCAAATCAGCAGCACATGTGAAAATAATTTCTTTGGTTGGTGTGCTGTCGGTTATCTCTGTCTTGCCAATGGTTGGTTATAACGTATTGCCGGTAGCATCCCAAACTGCACGTCTGGAAAAGTTGCTTACCGGTCAGAACATGCTTGTTGATGGCAAGCTGTTGCCTGCTGCGACTGAACCGGAGAGAAAGATCAAAGAAGGCATAACGGACTCTGTGACTTTCCTCGCTTATACCAGTGACGCTAAGCTGCCTGCCTGGTTTGAGAAGAAATTTGCCGAGAGCGAGGTATTTAAACTCAGATTTGGTTTCAAACAGACTTGGCCACCAAATGAAGATATTTATGGCGGAGGCGGCTATTATCTGAGCACGAATCTTTACCTGGCATCAGGACCAATAGATATCAGTAACTATAATTGGGTAGTTAAGCAGCAGAAGTTTCTGAACAAGGGAAATTCCTGGGGCGAAATCAAAAGCAGTAAGGGTACATATCAGGTTATTTGGACGATAAACCAGCAGAATAACATTCCTTTGCTGAAAATAACTCTTGATGGGCGTGTTCTGGTAGAGCAGGATTTAAAAGATTATTTTGAGAAAATCGGGGCAGCTTATCCGCCTGGTGACAGCAGGAGTGATACGGCTGGTCTTGATGAGATGAGCTTAAAGATTGAAACGCCCGAAATTAAGGCGCTTATAGTTTTTAGTGATGTTCATATAGGGCTTAATGTCCGTGATGATAAGATTACCCATAGTGTAAATCTCGATGCAATTTATTTGCAGGAAAAATAGTAAAAAATTAAGAGCTGTCGGCCAAAGGGGACGGTCCCCTTTGGCCGATTTTTTTGAATGGAAATGTTGGATTTTTGCAGGAACAAAGATGTTTTCGGCGAACCATTGAAAGATAGTGCTTGCTACAAACAATCATACAGCTGCTATTTATGGCACAAAACTTAAAATGTATATATTAATGAGGCGATAATATTGAAAAAAATCTTTATGAACTTAGTTTTTGTCATTATCTTCTTTTTATCAGCATCTGTTGAAGCATGTACTCTTTGGGCTGCCAACGGTACTTTCACTGATGACGGAGGTACCTTGATTGTCAAAAATCGTGATTGGAAGCCTGACCAGCATCAGGATATAAAATTCGTGAGTCCAAAACAAGGCTATAGTTATTTCGGCCTGTATGCCGAGGGTTCACCTTCTGGCATGAAAGCTGGCATCAATGAAAAAGGGCTGGTCGTTGTTAGCGCTACGGCAGGAAGTATTCCTTCCAAGGAAAGGAATACTATGCCAAACAAGGCCGGTAGCTTGACTAAATTGCTCAAAGAATGCAGCAGCGTCGAAGAAGCATTACTTAGGACGGATTTATTTTTAGGACCCAAAATATTAATGTTGGCTGATAAAAAAACGATAGCAACAGTTGAAATAGGTCCTGAAGGTAAGTTTAGCATAGAACAAAAGGAGAATGGTTATATTTGTCATACCAATCATTATGTAATGGAAGATATGGCGGATTTTAATAAAGACATTGGCGAAAGCAGTCAAAAGAGATATGACCGTATCTGTCATTTATTGGATGAAGGAGTGATGCCTTATACTTTAGATGAGTTTTTGACTTTCAGCAATGATCAAAATGATGGCCAGGATAACAGCATTTTCAGACTTGGCAGCAGTCCTGTTAAAACAAGGACGATGGCCGTATGGGCAGTAAAACTTCCCCTGGAAGGCTCACCGGAAGTTTATATCAGAATTTTAAATCCAAATGAAAACGAAAAAACCGCTAGAATTATTGCTGATGATTTTTTTGCCAGCCAGGTTTTATTGAATAAATATAAGTATTAATATTATTTTCCATATGCTAAAATGTGAAATATAAGTCATATGCTTTTATATGTCTTTGAAGAGCCTCAATTCGATTGTTACAGCCTTACTATTTTGTAAGAAGGATGGACTAAAATGACTGCAAAAATCCTATTAATCAGTGCTTCAAAGACAGACAACATGCATATTCATAAAACATTGAGCGAATATAATATATTTGCCGCTTCTTGTTTGTCAGATGCAAGTGAAAAAATTGCCCGTAATGAAGATATTGATCTCATTCTGCTCGACTTAAATCTGCCAGACAAGGGTGCTTTCGATATATTAAAAACATTAAAACACATCAAGCGTGCGAAAACGTTGAGGACGATAGTTTTAACAGAGGATGCATTGCTTGATAAAGCAGCGCAGGCACTTCAAGCCGGTGCAAATGACTATGTCAGGAAACCCTTTAGTAAGGGAGCGTTGAAAGTAAGAATTGAACTGCAGCTGGAAGTTTTGCGCCAACAAAAGCAGGCAAACTACGAAGCAGAAGAACGTGACTTTTTGTTTAAAACAATATTCGAACAAGCTCCTATCGGTATAGTGGTATCAAGAAGTGAGGAGCCTTCAACTAATGCTTATGACTTCATATATGATGTAAATCATATGTACGAAAAGATAACAGGCTATACAAAAGAGGAATTTAAAAAATTAAGATGGCCGCAGATAACCCATCCTGATGACTTGGCAGCGGAGCATGAAAAATTCCGACAGCTGCAGGACGGGGAGATTGATAGCTGCGAGATTGAAAAAAGGTATATCAGACCAGACGGCAGCATTATTTGGGCTAATCTTACGATGGTAGCAATGAAGCCAAATGGTGATGCAAGAGGCAACGAGCATATATACCTTGTACAGGACATTACTAACAGAAAAATAGCAGAAGCGGCGTTAGCCGAAAGTGAGCGCAGCAAATCTGTACTGCTTTCGCATCTGCCGGGGATGGCTTATCGCTGCAAGTATAACAGAGAATGGACAATGGAATTTGTTTCAGAAGGCTGTTATGCTTTGACTGGTTATAGACCTGAAAGTTTGCTCAACAACAAGGATGTTTCGTTTAATGACTTGATAGCTCCGGAATATCGGGAAATTCTTTGGCAGCAGTGGCAAAAAAAGCTTCCTTCGAATCTTATTTTCAGGGACGAATATGAAATTATTACCGCAAACGGCAGTCGTAAATGGGTGCTGGAAATCGGACAAGGTATTTATGATGATGCTGGCAATGTAGAAGCACTGGAAGGCATTATCATAGATATTACGAAAGAGAAGGAGTCGCGTCTTCAACTAAAATATGTAAACGAACATGATCATCTTACGGGGCTGTATAATCGTCGATTTTTGCAGAAGCTTTTGGAAATTGACAAAAAAGAAAATGGAGAAACAAAGCGAGCTCTGATCTTGCTTAATTTAAATAAAATTGATTCAATTAATTTGACTTTTGGCTATGCGTTCAGTGAGAACATCGTTAAGGAATTGACACAAAAACTTTCACAATTTACTTCGCAGGATATAAAGCTATTTCGCCTGTCTTTCAAGAGTTTCGGTTTTTATGTCATAAATTATATTGATATCAAAGAGATCAGAGAATTTTGTGAGTCTTTAGTTAAGGTTTTGCGTGAGATGCAAATTATGAATATCATCGGATGTGGCCTTGGTGTTTCACTGATTGAGCAAGACGAGGAAGACGCTGCGCTGATTTTGCAAAATGCTTCCATAGCAGCTGAAAAGGCAATAAATGGTGACCAAATTTTTGATTGTTGTTTTGTCGATGCCGGATTGCTTGCAGAAATCAAGCGGGAAACGGAAATCAAGGATCAGCTTATTCTTATCGCTAATGACGAAAATAATAAAGACTTTTATTTGCAATATCAGCCTGTGTTTGATACTAAAATCAATAAGATATGCGGATTTGAAGCTTTGGCGAGGCTAAAAAGCGAACAACTTGGTAATGTTGCACCGAGTGAGTTTATACCATTGGCTGAAAATATGAAGTTGATTGTGCCTATTGGCCTGCAAATAATGCGCAAGGCTTGTGCTTTTTTGAAGCAATTGGAAGAAGATGGCTATCATGATGTCAAAGTAGCTGTTAACATATCTGCAATACAATTGTTCAGAAACGAATTCTTGGAAGATTGGCTTGCGGTTGTCAAGGAAACAGGAATAAATGTGCGCAATCTTCTTTTGGAAATTACGGAATCTGTTTTTTTAAATAATTACGAGGACATTAACAAAAAACTTGGTAATCTGAGGGAACAGGGAATAGGGGTAGCTATAGATGATTTTGGCGTTGGTTATTCTTCCTTTGCACGGGTAGAAGAGCTTAATGCGGATTACATAAAACTGGACAAATGCTTTATAGATAAATTGCTGTTGCTTGACCATGATAGGGCCATCATAAGCGATATTATTTCCATGGCACACAAACTTGGACATTTCGTAGTAGCAGAAGGTGTTGAATATGAGAAACAGATGGAATACCTCGCAGCGCATGGTTGTGATTATCTGCAGGGATATCTTTTGAGCAAGCCTCTAGACTACGAAGAAGCCATTGCGTTTTTAAAAAGGACAAATACAAAAAAGTTGTAAGAAAATGGCCACCTGAGAACCGAATATAAATTCTAACTTTTGAATAGTGATGCCAAATCAATAGTGATGTCAAAGCGGCCACCGGGGATTGTCCCCGGTGGCCGCTTTGGTCTTTCTGACGTTACTTATTCTTTTAATAGTTTCTTTGCCAGTTCGGTGTCGCCGGCGGAT
>CAYRVN010000067.1:0-7941 GCA_964427675.1 uncultured Acidaminococcales bacterium | reverse complement strand
GCTGCAGCATTAGTAATCTTATGAACTGTCAAAAGACGTCCAGCTTCACCTATATCAACAAAACGAAGCAATGCCGAATAGGGAACAAACCTATCATAAGCGCTGTATTTTTCATTTCTCGTATAAACCCCAGCGTCGCCCATGACAATGTCTTGGTAACTGTCCAGGACTCGTTCAAAACCTTCTTTGTCCCGGAAAAAATCACTCAAAACACATTCTTTACCGGTTGTTACATCAATATTAACAGCTTTATACAACGTTCTGTCGCCTGTCGTTGCTTGCAGAACGACACTGAAAATGCTAGCTTTGTCCAATAATTGATTATAGCTGATCACGCCTTCAGCAGGAAGTTCACGCGCTAATTCGTAAGCACGCGTTTTCAGAACACCATTAATGCTCTTTTGCATATTTACATCATTAATACCATCTACCTCTGGAATTACTCCCTTAACAGGGCCATCATTGACGCTACGCGCCAACAAAGTTATCTGTCCATTTGCCAGCGCAGTTGCAGCAAAACAAAAAACCAGCAACAACAATAATAATATTTTTTTCATCAGTAAAGTCACTCCCTATAAAAAATAACAAGCAGTCAAAAACGGTTCGAGAACTGTTTTGTTTCTTGTCATAATAAGATTATTTCCGATAGTCACCTTGCCACCGGATATGATTATACCACTAATTGATACATTATTGCCAATACTGATGTTCTTTTTTGCTATAAGCAAAGCTTTGTCAAGTTTGACATCATCTCCTATAATAATGCCGCTGCCGCTGATAAGCCATAAATTACCTGTAGATCTGCAGCCTTCATTAATAGTTATGCCTGATTCGTCAACGAGAACACCATCACCTTTAATGATGGTGTTCTGAGCTATACTATAGGCAACACTTCCTGAAGATGTATTAAAATATAATCTTCGTTTCAAGCCATAATCCCTTAGTTCATCTGCTGTTGGCAGAACCATTTTGCCAAATTGTTTATATGCGCTGACATCAAACAGCGGCATTACAATACCGCTGTTGCCTTCCCCAATAACAACGCCAATAGGTTTATTGCCGGCAATACCATTCTGGGCATAAATTGTATTTTGATATACCTGATTATCAGCACCGCCCGGTGGCAATAACTTATCTTCATAAACATTCCACTTCATGTCAGAGCTTTCCAACGTTATTTTAATTTGGCGAATACCTAAAGACGGATTACTTTTATTTGTTATTTTAGCAGTAAAATCCTCGTTACCAGGATACAATTTTATTCCTTTAAGCAAAAGGTCATCGCTCAACTTCCCTATTTTCTCATTTCTTAGTGCAACATTTATAAGGCTTTCTCCCAAATTTAAAACTTGCTCCTGTCTAATATCATCTGTCTGTGCTTCATTTTCTCTATTAACCAGAAGAAAAAAACCCTGAAGTATTGTTAAAAAAACTGTTGCCAATAATAAAATTGAAAGAGAAATCATTCCTTTACGCTGTAATATTATAAAACTTTGCCGTTGCATAAATTAATTACCTCAGAAAAATCTTTTTCTCTGCCGCTGGAATATTCACGTAATGAAAAGGTCAATAAAATGCTCTTGTTCGAAAGCTTCTCAGCATGCCATGCGGTAACTTCCATATCAGGCGTAGTTAAGGGATTAACTCCGGCACCTTTATCCTCAACTTTGATTCGCTGATAGAGAGTCGTAGTATGTCTTCCTGTTGGTGATTCACTGCAATAATAATAAATTTTCCTTTTAGCAGCCGCTTCCTGGCATACGATCATACTGCTATCCGCTGCATCCTTGAGCAATTCTACTTTTTCAACATTAAAATCCAGGTTTTCTCTCAGCAAAGCCATGGTCGCACGTTCAACACGATAAATTTCCAGGTCTTTGGTAACCTTTTGGCATGTCAAAATTGCTTGGAAAAAGGTATCGTGAAAAATAAACAAAATTAAACTCACCAACATCAGTGCAATGCAATACTCTAAAAGCAGGAACCCTTTTTTATTCATATCTCACCAAATTCACTAGCGGCCGTGTTTTGCCTTTCTCATAAATTGTCACTTCAAGCTTATTGGTATCAGCAAGTGCTCCGCTTTCTTCCGTTTTAGTTACAATTTCAAATTCAGCACTTTCTTTGGTCGTTTCGCCAATAATGTGTGACCCTTGCTCAAGGTTTGCCATTTCCAATTGTGCAATTTCAAAACCATCTTTTTGCATATTGTGCCTAACCATTATTGAAACAAAGCAATTGTACATGACCGCCAAGGTTGAAAGCACTACAAAAGTCATTACGAAAAAGGCCAGTATTTCCAGCAAAATAAAACCACCATTATGTTGTTTCATCTGTAATCACTATCCTACCCGTAACCGGCTGTACTTCAACATATTTTCTTTTTAAATTGTTTTTTCTACTATAAACATTGACACTCACTGCTCTTTGAGGACTGCCATTAGTCGAAAATGAAATTTTATTAGTATTTGCGCACGTTGCTACAACAGGATTTAAACCAAGCTCTGAAAACCTGACGTTTTTCACTATTGTTTGATTTTTAATAATTGTATATCCGTCACCGTATCTGTCTAGCATTATTAAGTATGCCGGTTCCTCTAGATTTCTAAAAAGAGACTTGTTTTGGATATCAGCAATATCCGTTGCTAATAACCGGCAGGCACTATTTACTTTAGCCATTTCGGATATTTCAAGAAATCCCTGCCACATCGGTAGCGAAATAACCAACATAAAGAAGAAGATGGATAAGCCAGCGATTAACTCTAAGAGGGCAAATCCCTTTCTGCTATTGACCATCTGTCCTCCTAGCACTATGCATTAGTATCGATGCTTACAGAGTCTGTTTTATGCTTTGTAATTATCGTGCCATCTGCCGAGATGATATCACCATTGATCTTAGTTCCTGTTAAAGTGTATGAAGATTCACCAGTTTTATAAACAATATTTTCTCCTGCAGCCTCTTCATATACTTTTTTTAATACATACCCATCATCTTTTAGATTTTTCAAATCCTCTGGATATGTTCCATTTTCCATCTTGTATAATTTTACTGCGCTATCTAAAGTTACCAGATCTGAAACCATCTTTGTATCCTTTGCCCTATTGCTAGCAATATCAATGGAAGGCATCAGCATAATTGCCATCATCCCCAGAATCGCCAGAACTGCGACAATTTCGATTAAAGTAAAACCCTGTTTTTGTTTCAAAAAACTTTTAAACATTATGCTACATCTCCCATTTTTATATGTATTCCGGCATACCGGAAATCAGGCCCATCATCGGCGACGCTACAGAGAAAATAACACAACCAACAAGAAGTGCGATTATGATAAGCAAAATAGGTTCAATGGATGCCTTGAGATTTTTTATTTTAGCCTGCAGTTCATTATCGATAGCGTCAGCAGCCTCCAATAGCATTTCAGGTAATTTACCACTATCTTCACCAATGCTTATAAATTCAATGCTGGTTTCGCTTAACAATTCCCCATTAAGTGCTATCGCTTGGGATATACGGGCTCCACGCGTAACTGCATAACTCGCCATACTACTTTTTTCATTCATTTCTCTTGACTGCAATGCCTCCGCGGCTGCAGTCAGGGCTATAGGTATCGCTATGCCACTTTTTAGCATTATAGATAAAATACGACAGTATCTGATTTCCATCATTTTACGATAACAACCAGAAAGTACAGGAAGCTTAAAACAACCTTCTTTTATTCGCCCGCGTTGACAATAAATTATCCCAAGAAAAAATAAAAAAAAGCTGGCTGCTTCCCAACGAAAATATTTAATAGAACTGCCTATAAAATCTATTAACTTTAAAAAACTGGTTTTTTCTATGCCAAAAGAAGAATAAAGTTCAACAAACATTGGCAAAACCTTGAAGACAAAAAAAATAAATGTGCATGCAGTTAAAGACACTACTATGCACGGATATATGCAGGCATTTTTGACAAAACTTTTCAATTCACTCTGATTTTTGTAATAATCAGCCAGTTCGTCAAGCAAAATGCTCAAAGAACCACTATTTTCACCAGCCTCAATAATCTTTACGGAAGCCGGTGTGAAAATGTTTTTTTGTTTGTTCATCGCTGCCGCTAAAGACAAACCCCTATTCAAATTTTTGATTAGAGAACTTGCTATCTCATAAGTACCTCCCCTTGACTTTAATTTTATCATCTCCAAACCTTTTATCAGAGAGATACCACTATCAAGCAGCGCTGCCAATTGTCGGAAAAAACTTTCGCGAAGGGCATCATTAATTGCATATTTTCCAGAATTAAAATCGGCGTATATTTCCTTCCAATGCCTAATCCTTTCAATTTTTGTCACGTATCCATAATTAGACCTGATAAATTCTGCCACTTCTTCTTCACTTCCAGCTCTCAATTCGCCACAGAACTTTTTGCCTCTTTTATCCCTGGCACACCACCGATATACATTCATGACCTCACCTCCTTTCTTTGGACATATTTAAGTATTCGTTCTTGAAAACTCATATCCTGCAAAAAAAGAGAAAAAAGCGGCAGATTAATCTGCCGCTTTTTTTATACTCAATGCTAGAGCTTTAATTCTATTACTTTATTACTTTGCATAGTAGCAGGAACATCAATAATGCGTTGGTTACCAGAACCTTTGAAGGGCAGACTTATATCACGCTGCTCAAGAATAAAAGGTCCGTCAACCATAACATTAACAGCTTTAACAACTGGCAAATCTTTTACCTCGTCAAAATGGTAACCAGTATAAAGCCAAATATTCAAATTCGGCTTAGCTTTGCGCAAAAGATAAACCAGGTCAAGCAAACCATCTGCCTGCGCAAGTGGATCGCCGCCACTAAAAGTAATGCCTCGATGAATTGGTGACATTTTTGCTATTATCAGTTCTGCCAGCTCTTCCGGATAATACTCCGTACCGCCTTCAAATGTAAGCAAAGGTTCGTTATGGCAGCCTGGACAGTGGCGTGGGCAGCCTTGAAAAAAGACTACCGTTCTGATGCCAACACCATCTACAACTGATTCAGCAAGAATGTCTGCAACTTTCAAAGTCACCATTTATGTCTCTCTCCTATTTGCTGCAACTAATGCGTTTCACTTTGTGTGCCAACTCGGCATCGCAATGAGGACAGTAATCACCGTCAATAATGCCTGTATAGCCGCATTGATTGCAGTAGTCTATTGGGAAATTAATGCCCACATAGCCGCAATCACACGCACACATGTGCCTCAAAACATCTTCAACTGCATCAAGATTATTTATAGGTGATGCACTGAACTCTACATAGCTTATATGTCCGGCATTGGTATATTTATGATATTTACCCTCAATGCGCATTTTTTCGAAAGCACTTATCGGGAAACCGACGGGCACATGGAAAGAATTACTGTAGTAATCTTTATCAGTTACGCCTGGTATGATACCATATTCTTTTCTATCCATACGCACAAATCTTCCAGATAAACCTTCGGCAGGAGTAGCAATCAAAGTATAGTTCAAATTGTATTTATTAGACATTTTGTCCATCTTGTTCCGCATAAAAGCAACAATCTCTTCGCCTAGAACTTGTGCCTCTTCGCTTTCGCCGTGGTGTTTGCCAGTAAGTGCTGTCAGCGTTTCCGCAAGACCAATGAAGCCTAAAGAAAGCGTTCCATTCGCTATTGCTTCTTCAATTCTATCATCACTTGCTAGCTTTTCAGATCCAAGATATAGTCCCTGTCCCATGAGGAATGGTAAATCACGAACTTTTAGGTTAGAAACTACTTTGAAACGATGATACAATTGCTCAGAAATAAGATCAATCATTTCGTCAAGGTATTGATAAAAAGCCATAATGTCGCGTTCAGCACGAATAGCGAGACGCGGCAGATTTACGGTTGTAAAAGAAATATTACCTCTGCCGGTTGTTACAGCCGGGCCACGACGGTTGGAAATAACTCTTGTACGGCAGCCCATATAGGCAACGTCACCGCCGTATTCTTTGTTAAAGGAAGTATCCATAAAGCTAAAAGTTGGATTCATACGTTTAGAAGCGACAGTAATCGCTAACTTGAACAGGTCATAGTTCGGATCCCCCGGATCCATGTTAACGCCTTTCTTCACGCGGAAAATAACATTTGGGAAAATTGGATTTTCCCCTCTTCCCAAACCTTTGGCGTAAGCTTTTAAGACATTACGGATCACCTTGCGTCCATTTTCAGAAGTATCAAGGCCTAAATTCAAGCTTGAGAAAGGAACTTGCGCACCTGCTCTGGAGTGCATACTGTTCAGGTTGTAAATTAAAGCTTCCATCGCCTGGAAGACCTCTTCATCGGAAGCATTTTCCATAAAAGGAGCCATATCATAATCAAAGAAACCAAAAGATTGACCGCCAAACATATCATTTTGCGAACTTTGCAAAATGATGGCAGCAAGAGCAGTTGCCGAGGTCGGCCGACGCGGCGGTCTAATAAAACCATGTCCATTATTAAAGCCTGTAGATAAAAGACGACCCAAAGGAATGTTTAGACAATTCATCGTTTTACCATAAAAATCCAAATCATGAATATGGATATCGCCTCTGCGATGTGCTAAAGCTATTTTCTCAGGTATCATCCTGTTCAAATAATATTCCCGGCTGGCCGCACTGGCAATCTGCAACATTTTTGCAGATGGTGAATTGGAGATATTTGCATTGTCCCTGTCAGTTTCCTTTAATATTTCGCCCACAGTATCCATCAACTCGGAACGAGCATTACGAATTCCGGTTCTCTTGGCACGATAAAGAATATAAGATTTAGCCGTACGTGCATGACCTTTTTCAATAAGAATTTTTTCAACTGCGTCCTGTACTTGTTCGACCGTGACGATACCCTTAAAATGTGCTTTTAAATATTTTAAAACATCAAGGGTTACCTCCATCGCCATTTGTCTATCTGCACCACCGACGGATTTCGCTGCTTCAAAAATTGCGTCAGTAATTTTTGTTTCATCAAAGTCGACTTCACGTCCGTCGCGCTTGCGAATCATCATTGCTAATCCACCCCTTAAATTTTGGTTTTTTCTTTACTCATCATGTTTTGAATTTCCTGCATAAAGTTATTTACATCCGCAAATTGGCGATAGACAGATGCAAAGCGAACATAGGCTATTTTGTCAGTGTTTTCCAAATGTTTCATAACAGTTTCGCCGATGGCCTCCGTAGTAACTTCTGTTTCACCCGCAGCTCTTAATTCACGTTCAATATTTTGACCTATTTCCTGAATGCGTTCATAGGATACCGGCCTTTTTTCAAAAGCTTTTATAAGACCGTTTAAAAGCTTCTGGGAATCAAAAAGTTCTCTTCTTCCATCCTTTTTAACGACTATCAATGGCGTTTCTTCATACTTCTCATAAGTTGTAAAACGCCTATTGCACTGCGGGCATTCCCTTCTTCGTCTGATTGAAGCGCCTTCATCAATGGCCCTGGAATCAACCACTCGACTGTCACCATAAGAACAAAATGGACACCTCATGCTCTTAACCTCATTTCAGCAGCTATTTTCGACAAAAATATTATAGCACACACCATATGTACTGTCTATATATTGTGTTTGCTTGTACTAAATTTTCAGGTTTTTGCCCCATATATAGTAAAAGCTGCAACTGGCGAGCAGTTGCAGCTTTTTTAAACAAAATAGGCTATTATCTACCACGAATCCATGGTGGAATCTCTGTCGAAGGAGGTGTAAAGGATCCTAATGGTGAACCACTATCTCTTTTAGATGCATTATACAGGCCATCATAGCCTTTCTTAGCATTGCCTTCCTTTGGTAATGTTGGATTCTTGCCACCAAACCCAGTTGCAATAACCGTGACACGAATTTCGTCATCAAGCGCTTCATCAATGGCAGCTCCGAAGATGATCATAGCGTCAGGATCGACAGCATTAGCAATAGTGTTACAAGCCTCAGTAACATCAATCAA
>CAYRVN010000066.1:0-8001 GCA_964427675.1 uncultured Acidaminococcales bacterium | reverse complement strand
CTGCCATGATTGCGGAAAAGATTAATCTGAAGGTAATTGAAGATACTTTAAATGGTTTTGCCGGCGTGCCAGGGCGTTTTCAGCTCGTGGAAGCCGGACAGCCTTATACCGTAATTGTAGATTACGCTCACACCCCGGATGGCTTGGAGAATGTTCTTAAAACTGCTCGTTGCATAACTAAAGGCAAGCTTTGGGTTGTCTTTGGCTGTGGCGGCGACAGAGACAGTAAAAAACGGCCAATCATGGCGAAAATAGCTTTGGAGTTGGCTGATAATATTGTTGTTACTTCAGATAACCCAAGGTCAGAGGATCCAGAACTCATCATTGCCGATATAGAAAAAGGCCTCGTTGGAGCAACGGCAGACAAAGAGATTCATAAGGTTACTGACCGCAGAGAGGCAATTAATTTGGCCTTGTCAAAAGCTGAGCCAAATGATGTAATCTTAATTGCTGGCAAAGGTCATGAAAATTACCAGATATTAAAAAACGAAACCATTCATTTTGATGATTGTGAAGTAGTTCGTGATTTTTGGGAGAATAAGGTGCAGAAATGATTTCGCTTAGTAAAGTAATAGAGGCGACAAAAGGAATAGTTACCGGCGGCGGGAAAGATTTATTATTTAACGGCGTTACGACCGATTCGCGTTCTGTTTGCCAAGGAGATCTTTTCATTGCGCTTGCGGGTGAGAGTTTTGATGGGCATGATTATTGCGAAACTGCTTTGAATAAAGGCGCAGCTGCTGTCTTAGTACAAAAGGAGCTGCCAAATCTGCCGAAGGCCGCTGTTGTCATTATGGTTCCCGATACGCTTAATGCTTACCAGCAAATTGCGCATGCTTACCGCATGGCACAAAAAAATATCAAGGTTATTGCCATTACTGGTTCAAATGGCAAAACCTCCACTAAAGATCTCATAGCAGCTTGCCTGGCAAAAAAATATAAAGTAGTTAAGACACAGGCTAACTTCAACAATGAAATTGGCCTGCCTAAGACCTTACTGACGATTAAGCCGGACACGGAAGTCGTGGTAGTTGAAATGGGTATGAGAGGTTTTGGTCAAATTCGTGCTCTTAAGGAATTGGCTGAACCTGATGCGGTTGTAATTACTAATGTCGGTGAAACTCATATGGAATTATTAGGCAGTATGGAAAACATTGCCAAGGCAAAAAGTGAAATATTGGAAAATATGAATGAACAGCAATTTGCAGTTCTTAATAATGACGATATTTATGTCAGCAAGATGTCTACTTCGGCTGAGAAGCTTACTTATGGCATTATTAATGATTCATCTGTCTGTGCTAGTAATGTAATAACGAGTGGTAACGGGACTACATTTACCTATAAAAGCAAAATTACCGGTAATGAAAATTTCATAAAAATGCCTTTAATCGGCATGCACAATGTTATGAATGCTTTGGCAGCAATAACTGTTGCTGAAAAAATGGGAGTCTCTGACACAGATATTGAAACGGCATTTGCTGAAGTAAGATTAACGGAGAAACGACAAGAAATCCTACGCTTTGGTGATATTACAGTAATTAATGATGCTTATAATGCCAGCCCTGCTTCTATGGAGGCAGCAATGAAAACTTTGGCTGAAGTGAAAAAATCTGCTGGCACAGGCAGGAGCATCGCTGTCTTGGCAGATATGCTGGAGCTTGGCGAATCATCTGAAGAGGCTCACCGTAGAGTCGGTGACTATATTGTTCGTGAAAACATTGATTTTGTAATTGCTTATGGCAAAGAGTCCAGGGCGATTATAGAACAGGCAGCCAAGGCTGGCATAAGTGCTGCTTATTGTGCTGACAAAGAAGAAGCTGCTATTGAACTGAAAAAACATATGCAAAATAATGATATAATTCTTTTCAAGGGTTCGCATTCTATGCAGGTTGATAAAATTATTGAAATGGTTTTTCAGAATAAATAACCAGGAGATTGATGAACAATGGATTTTAATTTATGGGGCGCACTATTGATGGCTTTTGTTATTTGCGCCGTAAGCGGTCCTTTTTTTATTCCGGCTTTAACCAGACTGAAATTCGGGCAAAGCATTCGTGAGTGTGGCCCAAAAGAGCATATGAAAAAGAGCGGCACGCCAACTATGGGCGGCTTAATGATGCTGCTGGCAATAGTAGTGGCAACAATGTTCTGGAGTAAGCTGACACCAGAAATTCTGATTGCCTTGGTGCTGACACTTGGACATGGTGTAATTGGTTTTATTGATGATTTTATTAAGGTTGTTTTAAAGAGAAACTTAGGCCTTACCGCAAGACAGAAATTGCTGATGCAGTTTTTCTTGGCAGGCTTATATCTTTTTTATCTGGAAACTACCCCAGGACATGATTTTTCCGTTTGGATCCCTGGTACAGGGTACGCGGTTGATTTGGGAATTGGTTATTATCTGTTTGCTTTCTTGCTATTGGTTGGTACAACAAATGCGGTTAATCTTACAGACGGACTTGATGGTCTGGCAAGCAGCGTAACAGTTCCGGTGGCTTTGGCCTTCTCCTATGTAGCTGTAGCACTTGGTCATAATGACATCGGAATTTTTGGTATGACTTTGGTCGGTTCCTGCCTTGGCTTTTTGATTTTCAATAGATATCCGGCAAAAGTATTTATGGGTGACACCGGTTCCTTAGCATTGGGCGGAGGAATTGCTGCCATTGCCTTACTTACTAAGACGGAACTTCTTTTGGTTATCATAGGCGGCGTTTATGTTATCGAAGCTCTTTCTGTAATTATTCAGGTTACCTACTTCAAAAAAACCGGCGGCAAGAGGATTTTTCGGATGAGCCCGCTGCATCATCATTTTGAGCTTGGCGGGTGGAAAGAAACAAAGGTTGTCCATGTTTTTGCATTCGTAAGTCTGTGCTTATCTATGCTGGGTATAGTATTATTGCTGTTAGGAAATGCAGGGGGAAGGGGACTTTAAGATGCCGCAGGAGAAATACGTTTTCGTTTATGGTGCGGGAATCAGCGGTTGTGGAGTAGCAGAAGTTTTGACCAAAAATGGCCAAAAAGTTTTGCTTTATAACGATACTGAGAAGTCTTTGCCGCAAGAATTTCTTAATGTGCTGTACAGTGGAAACGGGCAGTACATTTGTGGTAAGGCGGCAGAAGAGTATTTGCGCCAAGCGGAATTATTTGTTGTGTCGCCAGGTATTTCTATGCGTAGTACTTTAGTTCAAAAGGCTATTGCTGCTGGTATAGAAGTAATTGGCGAAGTTGAGGTTGCAGCGCGTTTATATAATGGGAAACTTATTGCGATTACAGGCACGAATGGTAAAACGACAACAACGACTTTAGTCGGTGAAATGATTAAAACATTGCCGGTAAAAACAGCTGTGGGTGGAAACATCGGACAAGCTCTGTCTGTGGAAATGCAAGGCTTGGGTAAAGATGACTGGCTGGTTGCTGAACTATCAAGCTTTCAGTTAGAAGCAGTTACTTCTTTGAAGCCCGATATTGCGGCTATTCTTAATGTAACGCCTGATCACCTCGATAGGCATGGCTCAATGGAAGAATATGCAAAAGCAAAAGCCAATATTTTTGCCAGACAAACTTCTGAAGATTATCTAATTCTGAACATTGATGATAAAATAGTAGCAGATTTTGCCAAAACAGCTAAATCAACAATTTGTTATATTAGCCGCAAAAAGCAATTGGAACAGGGAGTATTTTTGGCTGATGGCAACTTTGTACTTGCCTGGAACGGCGAACGCAAAATAATTTGTCCTATAAAAGAAATGAAAAATTTTGGCGCGCATAATGAAGAAAATGCTTTGGTAGCTATAGCATGTGCCTTTTTCGCAGGTGTTGCGGAAGAAAAAATAAGAGCCGTGCTGACAAGCTTTGAAGGCGTTGAGCATCGTTTGGAATATGTTACTAACATAGATGGTGTGGACTATTACAACGATTCCAAAGCAACAAACCCGGATTCGACGATTAAGGCGTTGGAATCATTTGAAGGTCATATTATACTTCTAGCTGGCGGACGCGACAAAAAAACTGATTTGAAAGATATGATGTCACTTATTAAAACTAAGACAGACGCTTTAATCCTTATGGGTGAAGCTAAAGAAAGATTTTTACAAGCAGCAGAAACTGCCGGAGTTCAAAATATTCATGTCGTCGATACTTTTGATGATGCCGTTATGCTGGCACATAGTATAGCAAAGGCACCGCAAGTGGTATTACTTTCACCGGCTTGTTCTTCCTTCGATATGTTTGAAAACTTCCCCCATAGAGGCCGATACTTTAAAGAGCTGGTCAGAAAATTAGAAAAGTGACTGGTTAGGAGGATTTTGTGAGAATCATAGTTTCAGGCGGTGGTACTGGCGGACATATTTATCCTGCAGTTACTATTGCAAATCAAATTAAAGAAAAGCAGCCAGACGCTGAGATTATTTTCGTCGGCACCAGAGAAGGTCTTGAAAGCGAAATAGTCCCTCGTTATGGCTACCCAATAGAGTTCATTGAAGTTGCAGGCTTTCAACGGAAGTTGAGCCTTGATACAATTAAATCTACTTTCAAGCTATTGGCAGGGCTTATAGATGCTCTGAAGCTAATAAGAAAGATTAAACCGGATTTAGTAGTGGGAACAGGCGGCTACGTTTGTGGCCCTGTCTTGTTTTTAGCAGCTTTGCAAGGAATACCGACTTGTATTCAGGAACAGAATGCCATGCCGGGTGTTACTAATAAAATTTTGGCTCATTTTGTAAAAAAAGTTTTCTTGGGTTATCAAGAAGCTGGAAAGTATTTCGGCGGTAATTCTGATAAGATATTTACCGGTAATCCTATTCGCAAAGAAATTCTTGAAGTTTCACGTGCTACTGCTATCGAAAAATTTAAGCTTGACCACGCTAAGAAAACTATTCTTGTTTCCGGCGGCAGTCGAGGCGCAAGAAGCATTAATGATGCGATGGCTCTGGTGGAGACATCATTGGCTGGACGTAGTGATGTACAGGTTATACATATTACTGGTGAAACAGGATATGAAAAATTTATCGGACAGGTTGAAAAAAGGGTATTAATGTCTGATAATATTAAAGTGTTTCGTTATATGCATGATATGCCGATGGCTTTAGCAGCTGCTGATTTAGCTATTTTTCGTTCCGGGGCTATTGGCTTGGCAGAACTAATGGCAAGGGGTATCCCTTCTATTCTTGTACCTTATCCCTATGCTACGGCCAACCATCAGGAGCATAATGCCCGGGCGGTTGAAGGCGCAGGCGGGGCTGTCGTTATTCTTGACAAAGAATTAACTGGCGAAATTTTACTTAAACAAATAGAAAGTTTGCTGGCTGATGAAAGCAAGCTGCAGAAAATGAAGGACGCGGCGAAAGCTTTAGGCAGGCCAGAAGCAGCAGAAGATATCGCACGCAAGGTGTTAGCCTTACTTAAAAAGTAGGTACGAGGAGGTTTCATTGTGTTAGAAGGCATAAAAAAAATACACTTCATCGGCATTGGTGGAGTAGGTATGAGTGCAATTGCCTATGTTTTACTTAAACGTGGTTTTATTGTATCAGGATCAGATGCAGCAAAAAGTCATATAGCTACCAAACTTTCAAAGGAAGGGGCTATGGTTTATATAGGCCATGCTGCTTGCCAGATTGAAGGCGTAGATGCTGTTGTTGTTTCGACCGCAATCCGTGAGGATAATCCTGAGCTTGAAGAAGCAAGGAAAAGAAAAATTACCGTCTTGCATCGTTCGGATGTTTTGGCTGCACTTATTAACAGCGGCAAAGGCGTTGCTGTGGCTGGTGCTCATGGCAAAACAACAACCAGTTCAATGCTTGCTTGTATTTGTACAGAAAGCGGTATTGACCCTACTGCTATTATTGGCGGAGTTGTTTCCAGTCTTGGCGGCAATGCTGTCAACGGTAAAGGCGATGTATTAGTAGCCGAAGCCGATGAAAGTGATGGTTCTTTCTTAAAATTCCATCCACATATAGCTGTGGTAACCAATATTGAAAATGATCATTTAGACCATTATGGCAATGAAGAAAATATATATAAAGCTTTTTGTCAATTTATCGGTAATGTAGTTGATGGCGGCAAAGCTGTTCTTTGCTTTGATAATGCAAAAATCAGACGTATGGCAAAGGAAACTAAAGCTGTAGTAATATCCTATGCAATTGATTGTACTGAAGCTGATTATCAGGCGAGAAATATCATGTTTGAAAAAAGCCGTACTGTTTATGATCTTTATTATCACGGAAACAAACTTGGTCAAGTAGAATTAATTGTGCCTGGACGTCATAATGTCCTTAATTCTTTAGGTGCTTTGGCGGCAGCGTTCGAATTGGGTATCCCCTTTGAT
The DNA here is from genome assembly GCA_964427675.1 of uncultured Acidaminococcales bacterium. Classification (GTDB taxonomy): domain Bacteria; phylum Bacillota; class Negativicutes; order Acidaminococcales; family Acidaminococcaceae; genus RZYP01. The sequence goes on along the minus strand of CAYRVN010000066.1, from coordinate 1,679 downwards.
AAGGCTGTAGCTTCTTTGGAGCTCTTCACCGGCGCAAAACGTCGTTTTGAAACTAAAGGTCAAGTAAACGGTGTGTGGATTGTTGACGATTATGCACATCATCCGACCGAAATCAAAGCGACAATTGCCGCAGCCAAACAAACAAAACCAGATCGCCTTATGTGTATTTTCCAGCCACATCGTTATACCAGAACGCAACTATTGCTTGAAGAATTTGGCGGGGCCTTTGGCGAGTGCGATGAACTGATCCTTACAGAAATATACTCAGCAGGCGAGCAACCTATACCTGGTGTTTGCAGTGAGCGATTGTGCGAGGAAATAACTAAACAAACAGCCCAAAAAGTCGTTTATATTCCAGAGCTTTGTGATATTGAAGAATATCTGATGAAAAATGTGAGAACAGGTGATTTGGTCATAACCCTCGGAGCAGGTAACATTTATACCGTAGGCGAACAATTGGTTGCTGATTTGAAGCGGGGGAAATGTTAATGGATAAAAACATGAAAGTTGCAGTAGTAATGGGTGGACCTTCTGCCGAAAGAGAAGTATCTTTGGCAACAGGAACGGCTGTTGTTTCCGCTTTAAAAGAAAAAGGATATGATGTTGAAGCTATTGATATAGTGCCAGGAAAAATAACTGAACAGCTCAACAATTGTGGTGCTAACGTTGTTTTTAATGCTGTACATGGATTATATGGTGAAGATGGTTGCCTCCAAGGCTTATTAGAAATGATAGGCATACCTTATACAGGTTCAGGTGTTCTGGCAAGTGCTATTGCCATGGACAAAGTAGCTTCCAAACGCATTTTTCAGGCTACAGAAATTCCTACACCGCGTTGTTTGATTTTGTCAAAGGAAGACAAGCAGAATCAAAAAGAAATTATATTAAATTCATTTTCTTTGCCGGTAGTTGTCAAACCAGCTTCACAAGGGTCAAGCTTAGGTGTAGTTATTGTCAAACAGGAAAAAGAATTAGACGAAGCGTTACAAACTGCATTCTCTTATGGAGAAGAAGTTTTGATTGAAGAATTTATAACAGGAAAAGAATTAACAGTAGCAGTAATGTCATATGAAGGTGAGACTAAGGCTTTCCCGGTTATAAACATAGTACCGCATTCCGGAACATATGACTTTAAGTCTAAATATACAAAAGGCGAAACTGAGTATCTTGTTCCCGCCCCTATAGGTGAGGCTGAAACTCGGCATGCGCAGGAAGTTGCAGTTCAGGCGTACAAAGTTTTAGGATGCAGAGGCGTAGCTCGCGCTGATTTGATGCTTGATAATGAAGGACAAGTCTTTGTTTTAGAACTTAATACTGTACCAGGGATGACCTCGACTAGCCTCGTGCCAAAGGCAGCCGCAGCTGTTGGAGTGTCCTTTCCTGAGTTGTGTGAAAGAATTTTATTGTCGGCGCAAAAATAATTAGCGGAGGTGATTGAAGGTGTTGTCTACTAAAGAGCGTCTGTGCCTCGAGAGGCAGAAACGCAGGCTTCGCTTGTTAAAAATCACCATCGGTTTTCTTTGTTTTGTTGGAATAGTAGTAGGCTGCTATCAATTGGTACATCAGCCGTGGTTTTCGTTTGGTAATATTGATATAGTCGGTACCAGAAACGTGAAAAATGAGGATGTTATCAAAACTCTTAATCTGCAGGGACCAATCAATTTATTTTTGATCGATCG
>CAYRVN010000065.1:0-8272 GCA_964427675.1 uncultured Acidaminococcales bacterium | reverse complement strand
GTAGCAGCGACGGTATCACCGCCATATGTTGCAATGAGGGCATGCGGTATTGTACCTAGTCCTTCAACGCCAGCTGCGGCAGCATTGGCATCCGTAGAAAAACTTTTAATACCTCCGATTAAAGCAGCGTATCCGTCTTGCTCTTGTGTTAAGTAGGAGTCATAACGAGCTGAAAAGAAAAGCACTTGCTTGCCATTGGCTGCCTCTACAGCACGTCTTACATTTGTTGCAATACGACTTTGTCGCGCAAGCAGGCCAAGATATACTGTTTCTAAGTGAGCAAAATCGGCTAAGTCGCCTTCGATTGTCATTAATGTTTCCCAAGGTGCAACTTCATCCCCGTCATGCAAGGCATGAATAGTAATATTCTCTGGATTAAAGGCGCAAGTTTTGATAACTGCAATAGCTTCATCTACACCGCAAAGAACAATATGTTCTCGTTGAAAAACTTGCATGAGGATACGAGGGTGTTTATTGTCTTTATTTAATATTTCGGCTGTGCGCAGAAAATAGTCATCGCTATAATAACCGGCTTTGATTTTTTCGATGGGAATATTAAAAGCAGATATTGGTGTTCTTTTTTTCATTTTATCCTCCTAAAATTATTGAAATTGGTATGAAGTAATTTAAAGGCATATTGTAATGCTTAACAATTATGATACAATAATAGCGTTCTAATATGCAAGTAAGTGCGTTAATTTGCATGTGGAATCGACAGCGGATTTCAATATTTAACTCAAGAGGGCTTAGATATGACAAACAAAAAACATAAAATTTTAATTATGTCTGCGCCCATAGGTTCTGGTCATGCTTTGGCCGCAGAAGCGTTAAAAGATGAATTAGAAAAATCGCATAATTGTGATGTTACTTTAGGAAGTGCATTTGACTTTTTTCCGAAGTTTGTAGGAAAAATTGTTTTAAAAAGTTATTTATCTGTTCTGAAATATGTACCAGGTTTATACGAAATAGCATATAAATGGGGAAATAATCCTTCTGGCTCTCTTTGGCTGCGTAACATAATAAATGGTTCATTGGCTTTTCTTGCAGATAGCTATTTACGTAAAGTAAAACCTGATGTTGTAGTTGCAACCCATGCAACGCCAGCAGGTATCATTTCTGCGTATAAAAAGAAGCACAAAGATGCAAAAATAATACTTACATCAGTTGTGACTGACTTTACCATTCATAAATGGTGGTTATGTGAAGGTACTGACGCCTATTTTCTGGCAGCCGATGATTTAAAACCTGAATTAAAAATGCAAAAAGGACAAAAGCTGTTTTTTTATGGAATACCAGTTCGTCGTGCTTTCAGGCAAGAATATAGCAGACATGAATTGAGAAATAAATTTGGTTGGCCAGACGATACTGCAATTTGCCTTTTGATGGGTGGCGGTGAAGGCCTCCTGCCAATGAAGGAAATACTTGAAGGTGTTCTAGGCAAGATCACTGTAAAAATGCGTTTTATTGCTATTACAGGCAGAAACAAAGAACTTGCAAGCGAATTAAACCATTTATATCCTGAAGTTGAGGTATATGGATTTACGGAAGCAATACCGGAATTTATGCATGCTGCTGATATAATTATCAGCAAGGCTGGCGGTTTAACTGCTGCTGAAACGCTAACTACCAGTCTAAATTATATTATTTATAAACCATTACCAGGGCAGGAAGAAGCAAATGCCGACTATCTTAAAAATTCTGGTGCCGCGGTAATAGCTAAAACTTCCGATGATGTCTTGCTCGCAATAAGCAATTATTCTGTAACAAACATAAAGCAACGACAAAAATTAGGCAAGCCGGAGGCGGCACCTGATATAGCCAGAGCCATTATAAATCTGCTTAATTAGACTTGTATTACTTGACCTGCTAATTTTTACGAATTATAATGACTTGCATATAGGTATTGAGATAACTATAATTAATCATCGTTGTTCTTGTCCCAATCATCCTAATAAATTTTAGAGGTGATTTGTACGGAAAGATATTATTTAGCTGCGTTAAATGCTGTCTACAATCTTGGTTTTAAAAAGACAAGATTACTGATTGAGCATTTTGGTAGCGTAACTAAGGCCTATGAAGCAAGTGAACGAGAACTAGCAGCGACCCACTTGTTTACATGTGAAAAATGCTCTAAGATTTTAGCTGCAAGGGTAAGGGATTATCCTGAAAAACTACATTTTTTTTGTAAGACTAATGGTGTTGATATTCTTACGACGGAAGACAACAACTATCCGCATCAACTTAAAAATATTCAAAACCCACCTTCAGTCCTCTATATTAAAGGCTTATTACCTGATACTAGTAGTGCAGTTGGTGTGGTTGGTTCAAGAAAATCAACTTCTTATGGTTTGAAAGTCGCGATTACATTCGGGCAAGACTTAGCTTTAGCGGGCTTAACGATAGTAAGCGGAGGTGCTCGTGGCATAGATACAGCTGCTCATAAAGGCGCTCTTAAAGCAGATGGTAAAACAATTGCAGTTCTAGGCTGTGGTATTGATGTGACGTATCCATACGAGAATGCTGATTTATTTAAACAAATTGCTGAGAAAGGTGCAATAATAACTGAATTTCCTCCAGGAACTGAGCCTCGAGCAAAAAATTTCCCTGCCAGAAATCGTATTATAAGTGGTTTATCCCAGGGCATATTGGTTGTTGAGGCTGCACGCAAAAGTGGTGCAATGATTACGGCTGAGTTTGCTATGGATGAAGGCCGTGAAGTGTATTCTATACCTGGCAGCATTTTTTCACCAACAAGTATGGGCACGAATTCCTTAATAAAGCAAGGTGCAAAACTTGTACAAAGGCCAGAAGATATACTGGAAGATTTCCATTTGTTATTGACACAAAATCAAGAAGAAAAAGTTGATATGCCTGATTTGTTTTCAGGTATGTCTACAGATTATGAACTTGTTACAAACAAAGTTTTAACGGCTCTAAACTTTAATGAGGCAAGAACTTTGGAAGAAATAGTTGCTGATTCAGGTCTTTCACTGAATGTGATAAGCGCTGTCCTGCTGAATTTGCAGGTCAATGGATATGTGGCTGAACAAATTGGCAAGAGGTATATACGCCTGTAAGGAGGACATTTGATGGCAAATAATTTGATAATAGTTGAATCACCAACTAAATCGAAAACGATAGAAAAGTTTCTTGGGAAAAATTATACAGTTCGTGCTTCTATGGGACATTTGCGTGATTTACCAAAGAGTCAGTTTGGTGTTGATATTGAAAGAGGATTTGAGCCAAAATATATCAATATTCGTGGCAAAGGCGATTTGATTAGAGAGCTTAAAACACTTGCCAAAAAAGCAGATAAAGTTTATCTGGCAACTGACCCTGATCGCGAAGGAGAGGCAATTGCTTGGCATTTAGCTCATATTCTTGGTGTTGATCCTCACAATAAATGTAGAATTGAATTTCATGAAATAACAAATACGGCTGTGAAAAATGCACTTAAGAATCCACAAAGTATTGATCTTAACAAAGTTGATGCCCAACAAACCAGGCGAATACTTGATCGAATTGTTGGATATCAATTAAGCCCCTTGCTTTGGCGTAAGGTTCGTAAAGGTCTTAGTGCTGGCAGGGTTCAGTCAGTAGCAGTAAAGATAATTTGCGACCGACAAAGAGAGATAGATCAATTTGTTCCGAAAGAATATTGGACTATTTCCGTTTTATTAAGAGAAAATATAAAGGCACCGCAATTTTCGGCTGAAGTTGTTAAATTTCGCGAAAAGAAACTGGAAATTGGCAACAAGGACGAAGCAGCAAAAGTTGAAAAAGATTTGAAAGCTGCTGCCTATTTGGTCAAGGATTCTAATAAAAAAGAGCGTAAACGTAAACCTATGGCGCCATTTACGACTAGCAGCCTTCAGCAAGAAGCTTTTAAAAGGCTTAATTTTACGACGAAAAAGACTATGATGCTGGCACAACAGCTCTATGAAGGTGTTAACATAGGCAAAGATGGCTCAGTAGGCTTGATAACCTATATGAGAACTGATTCTGTGCGTATCGCTGAAGCAGCTGTGGCAGATATAAGAAACTTTGTTGAAGGCGAATATGGTCATAATTATCTCCCAACGAAGCCAAACATATTTAGCAGCAAAAAAAATGCCCAGGATGCACATGAAGCCATAAGACCAACTAGCATTGCGAGAACTCCTGAATCTTTAGAATCTTATTTGTCTAAAGATCAACTAAAACTATATGGCATTATCTGGAAACGTGCCTTGGCCAGTCAAATGGCAGAAGCAATTTACGATGTTACGACTTTGCTTGTCGAGGCAGGGGACTATCTTTTAAATGCCAGTGGCTCTATTTTAAAATTTGATGGTTTTTTAAAGCTAAGCGACAAAAAAGAGTTGGCAGAGGAGAAGGAAAAACCAGTACCATTTCTTGAGCCGGCAACAGAATTGAAAGTTGCCGAGCTTCAACCTGCCAAACAGCATTTTACAGAGCCACCTCCATATTTCACAGAAGCGACTTTGGTTAAGGAATTAGAAGATAAAGGCATTGGCAGACCTAGCACTTATTCACCTACCATACAAACGATTTTGGAACGTAATTACATCAAAAAAGATGGGAAGAAATTAGTTCCTACAGAGTTAGGGGTATTAACTTTAGAACTGCTGACAAATTATTTTAAAAGTCTAATTGACATACCATTCTCAGCGGAACTTGAGTCTGAATTAGATGAAGTAGCAGAAAATAACCTTGAAAAGAATGAAGTATTAGAGAAGTTTTACACACCTTTTTCTTCGGCTCTTGCAGTTGCGGAAAAAGAGATGCCAATTGTCGAGATGCCTGTTGAAGTAAGCGATGTTCAATGTGATAAATGTGGCAGAATGATGGTTTATAAGCAAGGCAGATTTGGTACTTTTCTTGCTTGTCCGGGTTTTCCTGAGTGCCGCAATACAAAACCGGTTCTAAAGAAGTTAGGCATAAAATGTCCTAAATGTGAACAAGGTGAGATTATTGAACGAAAAACCAAAAGAGGCAGAATTTTTTATGGATGCGAAAGATATCCGGACTGTGATTTTACTACCTGGGACAAACCACTTAACGATAAGTGCTCTAAATGTAATGGCTTATTGTTAGAAAAAAGTGGTAAGAATGGATTGAAAAAGGTATATTGCAGTAATGAAGCATGTGAAAATTCAAAGGAGAAATGATTTAATGAATTCATGTTTAGTCAAGCCAGTTCATGTAATAGGTGCAGGGCTGGCAGGTTGTGAAGCAGCCTGGCAATTAGTAAAAAGAGATATTCCAGTTATTTTGCATGAGATGAGGCCTTTAAAAAGAAGCGCAGCACATAAGACAGACGACTTTGCTGAACTCGTATGCAGTAATTCCTTGCGAGCAAATAATATAGAAAATGCTGTCGGCTTACTAAAAGAAGAAATGAGAAGATTAGATTCAATTATTATAAAATGTGCTGATGGAAATCAAGTTCCAGCGGGAGGAGCGTTGGCAGTTGATAGAGAAGGTTTTGCTCGCTCTGTCACCGAGGCAATTTCTGGACATCCGTTGATAACTGTTGTTCATGAAGAGGTAACTGATTTGCAATCATTAGATGGCTTTGTTATTGTTGCCAGTGGCCCATTGACATCTGATCTTTTATCTGAGAATATCAAACAGCTTATTGCTGCAGACTATCTATATTTCTTCGATGCAGCTGCACCGATTGTTACAGCGGAATCTTTAGATTATACTAAAGTATTCAGAGCATCACGTTATGATAAAGGTGACGCAGATTATTTAAATTGTCCTTTTACAAAAGAAGAATATCTTGAATTTTGGCAGCAACTATGTAACGCTAAGACAACGCCGATAAAAGAGTTTGAAAAAGAAGTTTTTTTTGAAGCATGCATGCCTATCGAGGAAATGGCTTCCAGAGGCGAGGATACAATGAGATTTGGTCCGTTAAAGCCTGTTGGATTGATTGATCCTGCAACTGGGAAAGAAGCTTATGCAGTTGTGCAGCTACGTCAGGACGATGCCGCTGCGTCCTTATATAATATTGTTGGTTTTCAGACACACTTAACCTGGCCAGAACAAAAACGCGTATTCGGCATGATCCCTGGACTTGAAAATGCGGAATTTGTTAGATATGGCGTTATGCATAAGAATACATATATTAATTCTCCCCAATTACTTGATGAATACTTTTGTCTTAAACAGGCACCAAGATATTATTTTGCTGGTCAGATGACGGGAGTAGAAGGTTATGTTGAATCAGCTGCTTCCGGCTTAGTTGCCGGCGTTAATGCAGCAATGGCTGTTTTAGAAAAAAAAGCAGTTGATTTTCCGCCTGAAACAGCTATAGGTGCTTTAGCTCAGTATATAAGCAATGCTAATACTAAAAATTTCCAGCCCATGAACATTAATTTTGGACTAATCCCACCTTTAAATATTCGTATTAGAAAGAAGAAAGAAAAAAATGCACTGATTGCTGAAAGAGCCTTGCAAACATTAGAAAATACTTTAACGGTGATGGAAAAGTAGTCTTGCAGAAATTGTTGGCCTGTGTTAACATTTACCTAGTTACGTATCTAAAAGTGTGGGGTAAGAAATGGAAGATCCGATTGCGATAATTCGAATGAATGCTTTTCTTAGATATCTGGAATTAGAAAAGAATAGTTCGCCATTGACCATACAAAATTATGAAATTGACATAAGATTGTTCATTGCTTTTTTGCAGAAAAGAGTAGGAGCATTCTCTTTGGATACTATTACTGTTTTAGATATACGGGCCTATCTTGCTCTAATGAATAATGAGAAATACGCTCGGAGAACGATTGCTCGGCGTATTTCTTCTTTGCGTTCATTTTACAGGTTTTTAATGCGTGAAAATTTGGTGAAATCTAATCCATTCTTAAAAGTTAAAACACCCAAGCTAGATAAAAGATTGCCTGTATTTTTAGAAGAAGTTGAAATCAATGAACTGCTTGAGTTGCCGTCCAGAGATGAATTAGGGCTGCGCGACCAAGCATTGTTGGAGTTGCTTTATGCCACTGGTTGCCGTGTTTCTGAACTTGTCGGTCTAACTTTGGAACATATTGATTTGGGTAACCAGTATGTTTTGCTTTTGGGAAAAGGTAATAAAGAACGCATAGTTCCGATCGGTGGTGCAGCGGTAAAAGCTGTGGACTTTTATCTTGCTAAATCGCGCCCAATAATCATGCAGCGTTTTAACATCAAAGAGCACGATCGGGTTTTTATTAATCATCGCGGTACTCAGTTATCTGCTAGGAGCGTCAGAAGAATTCTTGACAGGTATATGGCAGAGTTAGCTTTGCAGAAACATGTATCTCCTCATGTTATCCGTCATACATTTGCAACGCATTTGTTGGAGCATGGTGCGGATTTGAGAGCTGTACAGGAATTACTGGGCCATGCCAACTTATCAACGACCCAGATATACACACATGTAACAACAGAACGTATTTCAACTGTTTATCAAAATAATCACCCACGAGCTTAAAATTTTACTGAGAGAAGAGGATGTCATGCAAACACTACTTGAAAAAACCAGAGAAATTAATAAATTGCTTCAAAGGTCGGGTAAGATTGGTTGTGCGGAGTTAGTTAAAGTACTTCGCGATGTAATCGTATCTAATATTTATATTGTGAGCAATGATGGTCACGTGCGAGGCTACGCTTTAATAAATGATTTTGAATGTGATATCATGAGGTCGCAGGTTTTAGAGAAATCTTTTTTCCCCAAAAATTACACTAAGTGGTTGGCAGATTGTCACGCAACATTACCTAATGTTGAATTGCAAGATCGCATGTGTGCATTCAAAAGTGATACAAAGTGTGTGTTTGACGGCAAATATACTACTATCGTACCAATTTATGGCGGGGGCGAACGATTAGCAACTTTAATACTTGCCAAATTTAACATTCCGTTCAACGAAGAAGACCTTATACTGTCAGAATATGCCGCAACAGTAATTGGCATTGAAATATTACACGAACGTACAGTTAAAATTGAAGAAGCTGCACATAAACGTGCAATGGTTCAAATTGCATTTTCTACTCTATCTTATTCTGAACTTGAAGCTATAATTAACATCATTGGCGCATTGGAAGGCAATGAAGGTCTGCTTGTTGCCAGCAAAATTGCTGACCAGGCTGGTATCACAAGATCAGTTATTGTAAATGCCTTGCGTAAGTTTGAAAGCGCAGGACTTATTGAAACACGATCCCTTGGGATGAAGGGTACGTATATCAAACTTTTAAATGAATTTTTGCTAGAAGAACTCAAAAA
>CAYRVN010000064.1:0-8466 GCA_964427675.1 uncultured Acidaminococcales bacterium | reverse complement strand
TAAAAAATCAACATTTTCCCTATTTACAAATTTAACGTACTAAAGTATAATAAGCTCAATACAACAGAGAGAGGGGTTTTTCCTGAATGAAAAAGTTTTTAGCATTGATGTTAACTTTCGTAGTGGCGTCTGCTTTTGTTGCTGGCTGCGGCGGCGATAAAGCAGCAACTAAAAAAGAAGCTGGTAAGAAAATCGTCGTAGGTCTGGATGACAACTTCCCACCGATGGGCTTCAAAAATGAGAAAAATGAAATTGTCGGTTTTGATATCGACATGGCTAAGGAAGCTGCCAAAAGACTTGGCCGCCCTGTAGAATTCAAACCAATTGACTGGTCCAGTAAAGAAGCTGAACTCAAAAGCGGTCGTATTGACGTAATCTGGAACGGACTGAATATCACTGAAGAACGCAAAAAGAACATGCTCTTCAGCAATCCTTACATGGAAGCTAAACAATTGATTTTTGTGCCTGCAGGCTCCCCAATCAAAGGACAAGCAGATCTGGCTGGTAAAGTAATTGGTATGCAAAGCGCAAGTACTGCTGAACAGAACCTGGAAAATGACAAGGCTTTTGCAGCAACTCTGAAAGATGTAAAAAAATATCCTGATTGTATCGCTGCTATGATGGATATGGAAGCTGGCCGTGTAGATGCCATCATCACTGATGAAATCGTTGGCCGTTACTACATGGAAAAGAAACCAGGTAAATTCGTGGCCCTGGAAAAACCAGTAGGTCCTATTGGCAGCTTCGGTATCGGTTTCCGCCTGGATGACAAAGCATTGCAAGCCGACATTCAGAAAGTTTTGGATGAAATGAAAAAAGACGGCACCAGTGCTAAGATTTCCAAACAATGGTTTGGAGCAGATATTGTTAAATAAAATAGCTGAGGAGGCCAATGGCTTGCCATTGGCCTCATTTTTCGCATATAATATACGCGTGTGTGAAAAAATCGGATAGGTGTGAACTATATGGAAAAGATATTAACAATGATATACCCATTGGCGGAAGGCAGTATTGTTACCATTCAACTGTTTGCCATTACGCTGTTACTGTCATTGCCTTTGGGTTTGTTATTGGCATTGGCACGTATTTCAAAAATTAAGCCTTTAGGCAAATTTGTTGAAGTATATAATTGGATCATGCGCGGTACGCCGCTGATGCTGCAATTATTGTTTGTCTATTTTGCTTTGCCGACCTTTGGCATTTTGTTGCCGGATGTTGTCGCCGCAGTACTGGCCTTTGTGTTGAATTATGCTGCCTATTTTGCGGAAATTTTCCGGGCAGGTATCCAATCAATACCAAAAGGACAGTATGAAGCCGCCAGGGCACTCGGTTTCACTTATGTACAGACCATGCGGAGAATTATTGTGCCGCAGATGGTAAAACGAGTTTTGCCGCCTGTGGGCAACGAAACAATAACTTTGGTCAAGGATACTTCCTTAGTATATGTTTTAGCGATGAATGACCTTTTGCGAGCAGCACGCACCATTGTGCAGCGTGAATTTGATATGACACCTTTTGTAATTGCCGGCGTCTTTTATCTGGTCATGACTTTTGTGGTAACAAGAGTTTTCAATTGGCTGGAAAAACATTACGCCAGGTATGAGGAATAGGAGGTGCCGTGATGAGCGAAACAATGGTAAAAATGGAAAATGTCCAAAAAAACTTTGGCGACTTACAGGTGCTGAAGGATATCAGCCTTGAATTAAAGCAAGGTGAAGTAGTTGCTATTATTGGTCCTTCCGGTTCTGGTAAAAGCACACTGTTGCGTTGTCTTAACAGACTCGAAACTGTTGATGGCGGTTCTGTTGCTATTGAGGGTGAGTATCTGGTGAAGGATGGCAAGTATGTGGATGATGCTACTGCCAGAAATATATGCGGCAAGATGGGCATGGTTTTCCAACAATTTAACCTTTTTCCACATATGACAGTCCTGGATAATTTGCTGGAAGCGCCGCTGATTGTAAAAAAAATGAAGCGTGAAGAAATTTTGCCTGTGGCTGAAGAATTATTGGCTAAGGTTGGCCTGGCAGAGAAAAAAGACGTTTATCCGACAAGGTTATCAGGCGGTCAGCAACAGCGGGTGGCTATTGCCAGAGCACTTGCTATGAATCCTGATATCATGCTCTTTGACGAACCAACTTCTTCCTTGGACCCGGAACTTACCGGCGAAGTATTGAAGACGATGCGTAATCTAGCCGAAGAGAACATGACGATGATCGTTGTAACTCATGAAATGGGTTTTGCCCGCGAAGTGGCTACCAAAGTTATCTTCATGGCTGACGGTATTGTGCAGGAACAGGGCACGCCGGAAGAGCTTTTCGGCAATCCTAAGAATGAACGCTTAAAAGCGTTTTTGAAAAGCATATTAAGATAATATAGAAAAAACGGTGTTGCCTTTTGGCAACACCGTTTTGCTATTTACTTTTAAGTTTTGCGAGAAACTTTTCATTATTAATAATAAATCTTTCATGCACTCCCTGACCGATAGGACCGTATTCATCTCTGGCGCTGACACTGAAGACGAGACGTCTGCCATCAATTGCAGTCAGCTCGGCAGTTGCACTGACAACTTTGCCCGGTAAGGTAGCGCTGTCATGGGAAATATTCATTTTGATGCCGACGCTGCCTTCCGTTTCTTCGAGAAAAGGCTGAATAGTTTTTACGGCAGCCTTTTCCATCAAAGCAACCATCGCCGGTGTTGCGTATACATCGAGGAGACCACTGCCTAAAGCAGAGGCAGTATTAGTGTAGAGGACAGTCTCACTGACTGTTGCGGTGAGACCTGTTTGTAGTTCTTTCATAAGTTTGCTGCTCCTTTATGTTTTTATTTTCATCTTACAAAAAAACGCATCTTAAAGCAAGGAATAAAAGTGCTTCAAGAAAAAAGTACATTAAAAAAGAGAATCTTGTATAATATTTAAAGAGCATAATTAAGGAATTGTTGAAGGGGAGAAAAGCATTTATGTTATATTATGAAATTTTAGCCAGTCATCCGGAAATACAGACGGCACTAATTTTCAAAGAACAGAAAATGACCTACGGACAGTTGCGGGAAAGCATTGAACGCAGAGCCAATTTTTTGCAGGCTAAGGGATTGCAGAAGGGTGATAGAGTCGGTTTATTAAGTAAGAACTGCGTTGACTTTGTTATTTCCTATTTTGCGGTTATCAGGGCAGGCGGCGTTGTGGTGCCGTTTAACTTCCAGCTGGCTCCTCGTGAAATTGCCTATATAGTAAAAGATGCCAGCCTTAAAATAATGCTTGTGCGGCAAAAAATAGACCTTACAGAAGCTTTGCAGGAAATTGATTATACTGAGCTTAGCCAATTTGACTTTGTCGAAATGGAAGAACATGTAGAGCATGAGTTCAAAGATTATGAACTGCATGAAGATGATAATTGTACGATCATTTATACTTCAGGTACGACGGGTAAACCTAAAGGGGCAATGCTCAGCCACAAAAATCTGGTGGCTAACACGAGGGAATTTACTTCTGTCATTACTATGAGTTCTGAAGATATCGGGCTATGCGTGCTGCCTATGTATCATTGCTTTGCCTGGACGGTTTCTGTCAGCGGGCCTTTATTCTATGGCGGCTGCATAGTAATTCAGGAGACCTATATCTTCAAAGATACGATGGGCTTGATTGCTAAGCATGATGTTAATTTCTTCGCCGGTGTACCGACCATGATTCAATTGTTTTTCAAAGGCGCAGAAGCTCATGAATTGGCTAATATCAGATGCTTTATCAGTGGCGGCGCCCCGTTGCCACAGGTTTTGGCTGAAGGCTTCAGAAAAAAATTCGGCAAGCCGGTGCAGGAAGGCTATGGACTTTCCGAAGCTTCGCCGGTTGTAACTGTTAATCCGGCTTCAAAGGTAAAAGTCGGCTCTATTGGACCATCTTTGCCGGGTGTTACAGTTATGATTCAGGATGAAGACGGCAAAGAAATGAAGCGCGGCGAAGTAGGCGAATTATGCGTACGCGGCGATAATGTCATGCTTGGCTATCTGAATCTGCCCGAGGAAACGGCGAATGCGCTGCGCGGAGGCTGGCTGCATACTGGTGATTTGGCTTACAAAGATGAAGATGGCTATATTTTTATTGTCGATCGTTTGAAAGATATGATTATCTCCAGCGGCGAGAATGTCTATCCGCGTGAAATCGAAGAGGCACTTTATACACATCCACTGATTGAGGAAGCAGCCGTAATTGGCATTCCTGATAAATTGCGTGGTCAGGCGGTCTGCGCTTATATGGTTTTGAGTGAAGGCGCAGTACTTGATAAAAAGGAACTCAGGAAATATTTAATGGAGAGGATTGCTCCTTACAAAGTGCCGCGTGAATTCTTTTTCTGTGCACAGTTACCGAAGAATTCAACAGGTAAAATTTTGAAAACCGCTTTGCGTGAGCAGGCTTTGATTGATATGGTAAGCCGCAAGAGATGAGAGGAACACTATGAAAAAATTATTTTTGCTTTTTAGCTTTCTATTTTTGACTATTGTGCTGGCAGGATGCGCGAAGGGCGAAGTTGTGATGGAATTGTCAAGGTTTGGCTCGGCAAATATTGAATGTAAAATTGTCGCCATGCCGCTTGTGGCATCACAGTTGGGACCTTTAAGAGAAGATTTCAGCAACGACGGCTTTCAGGTTGAAAATTTTGAGGAAGATAAAATGCAGGGATTTGTCGCCAAAAAACAATTCACCACGCTTGATGAACTAAATAAGAGCAAAATTGTACGTGGTTTTGAATTGAATAAGAATAAGACTTCTTCAGACACTGCAAAGACCACGGATACGGAAGTCAAAAAGTCCGCAGTGGTTTATAAGCAGGGACTTTTATTTGATACTGTAGCCGTGAATACTCATCTTGACCTACGTTCAAATAAAAAAGATGAAAAAAAGGAAAGCCAATGGGTTGTCAAAAATTTACTGCAGCAAGTTAACCTGCGTTTTGTTCTCAAGCTTCCTACTAATGCAGACAGCAGCAACGCTACGAGGAGCCCGGATGGCGGTAAAACTTTGGTCTGGGAGCTTGTTCTGGGTGAAGATAACGAATTGTCGGCACAAGTTACCTATCTCAACCCATATAAGGCAGGCGGACTGTTTATTGCGGTTCTAGGAGCAGCAATTATATTATGGCGTAAGAAAAGAAGGAAACCGGCGAATGGTAAAACAGCTTAAAGAAAAATACGGAGATTTAAAGAAATATTTACAAGGCTTCGACAGTTTGGCAGTGGCTTTTTCCGGCGGTGTCGATTCCACCTTTTTGCTGGCAGCAGCTAAGGAAGCGTTGGGCGAAAAGGTCATTGCTGTTACGCTGCTTTCTGGTTTTGTGCCGGAAAATGAAGTGCAGGAAGCAACTCTTTTTGCCACTGCGTTAGGGGTACGACATGAATTCATCCAGGTTGACGAACTCAGCATTCCGGGCGTAGCGTCGAATCCTCCTGACAGATGTTATCTTTGCAAAAAAGCATTATTTACAAAGATTAAGGTTTTAGCGGAAAAAATGGATATACAGCAGGTTGTAGATGGCTCTAATCTGGATGATGAAGGAGATTATCGACCGGGCATGCAAGCTCTTGCAGAACTGGGAATCAAAAGTCCTTTGCGGATAGCACAATTGACCAAGGAAGAAATAAGGTCTTTGTCGCAGATGTTAAACCTGCCTACCTGGAACAAACCATCTTTTGCCTGTCTTGCTTCCCGCATTCCTTATGGTGAAGCAATAACGAAAGAGAAACTGGCAATGATAGAAAAAGCAGAGCTGTTTCTGATGGCGCAGGGATTAAAACAAATGCGGGTCCGCTGTCATGATAAACTAGCCAGGGTTGAAGTGCCGGAAGAAGATATTCCCTTGCTTTTAAATGGTGAAATGCGTAAAAAAATAGCGGAAGCCTTTGCCAAAATAGGTTTTACTTATACGGCGATTGATATCAAGGGTTACCGCACCGGTAGTTTAAATGAAGTTCTGTGACAATAATTCGTCAAAATTTTCTCATAAATACTTTGAGTATGATAGAATCTAAGTAAGTAGAGGGAAATGAAAGCGGGTGACGACTCATGCCAATGGAATTTGAACGCATCTGGGTTTTGAAGATTTACACTGCTGAGGATGTTTATTACCATGACAAGCCTATTTTCACTGCTATCATCGAGGAAGCAAGGCGGCTTGAAATTGCGGGTGCCACAGTTTTCAAATGTATAGAGGGCTATGCCACTGAAAAGCGTGGCCTTGAAAGAAGGCCGCTGATTAGATTTTCAGAGCCTACGAACCTGCCGATAGTGCTGGAAATTATTGACAAAAAAGCTAAACTTGAACTGCTTTTGCCTTTTTTGGAAAAAAACATGAAGACGGGTTTGGTTACTTTTGAAGGACGTACCCGCCTGGTCACGGATTATTTGCGTGAGTTGCGTGGCACTGCTAAAAGAACAGAATAATTTTCTGTAAATTCTTAAGGAATATATGTCCGCGCAATGAGGACTTGAGAAGAAAATGTTTTTGTTAATGTCCATGCAAGAAAAACAAAAACGCCAAATGACCGTGACAAGAACACTACTAAAAAATGACATATATACATTTTTGCTGAAAGTACATGTTTCAAACTGTAACTATTTGTGACTTTTTTGTAATATTGTAATGCTTTTAACAGCGTGCTATAATAATGAGCAATTAGAGATGTGTGCATTACAAAAAAACAATAAAGGGGAAGATAGTTGTGAAAAAAATTCTATCAGTTTTATTGGCCTCAACATTTGCAGTCGGTATGCTAGCCGGTTGCGGTGGTGAGAAGAAAGATGCCGCAAAATCCGACGTAATCAAAATCGGTGTATTCGAGCCACTGACAGGGGATAACGCAGCAGGCGGCGAATTGGAATTACGTGGTATCAAATTAGCTAACAAATTACATCCTGAAGTTCTTGGCAAAAAGGTTGAACTTGTTATAGCTGATAACAAATCCGATAAGGCTGAGGCTGCTTCTGTAGCTGCCCGTCTGATTGAAAAGGATAAGGTTAAAGTAATCATCGGTACCTATGGTTCTTCTTTGGCTATGGCTGCCGGCAATATCGTAAAGGAAAACAAGATTCCTGCGATTGGTACAAGCTGCACTAATCCGCAGGTAACTGCAAATAACGACTACTATTTCCGTGCTTGCTTCATTGATCCTTTCCAAGGCACTGTTATGGCTAACTATGCTTTCAAAAATGGCGCTAGAAAAGTTGCTATTATTCAGGAAGTATCTAACGACTATGCTGTTGGTCTTGCTAAGTTCTTCAAAGAAGCATTTGTTAAACTGACAGGAAATCCTGACAGCGTAATTGAAGTTGCTAACTACCAGACTGGTGATAAAGACTTCTCAGCTATTTTGACTAACATTAAAGCTAAAAATCCGGATGCTGTATTCGCACCTGGTAACTTTACTGAATCTGCATTGCTGATTAAACAAGCTCGTCAGCTTGGCCTCGATGTTCCATTCCTTGGTGGTGACACTTGGGAAACTCAGGAATTCATTGATGTAGGCGGCAAAGATGTTGAAGGCGCAAGCCTTTCCACTGCTTTTGACCGTGAAAAAGCAACCACTGAAGAAGCTAAGAAATTCCTTGATGCTTACGTAAAAGAGTACAAAGGTGAACCTTCCGCTCTTACTGCTTTGGCTTATGATGCTTACCTGATTGCTATTGATGGTATTAAACGTGCAGGCACTACAACCGATTCTGTGAAGATTCGTGACGCTATCGCACAAACCAAAGATCTGGAAACTGTTACCGGCAAAACTACTCTCGATAAAAATGGCGACGCTATTAAAGCAGCAATCATTAAAACTGTTAAAGACGGCAAGTTCAAATATCTTGATTTTGTTGATGTAAAATAAATAATATTTTACCTTGATTGTTTATTGTGCTTCCTTCCCAAGGGAAGGAAGCAATTCTTTTTTCAAATATGTATGGTGGTGTAAATAATGGAATTTTTCCAAGCGATTTTTAATATGTCCGGCGCAAGTTTTGCGCAGCACATGGTTAATGGAATATCACTAGGCAGCCTTTATGCCATGATCGCTATCGGCTACACGATGGTTTACGGTATACTGCTGATGATTAACTTTGCCCATGGTGATATCGTTATGATGGCTTGCTATTTTGCTTTCTTCGGTATTACTGTTTTTAACATACCCTGGTATCTTACCTTTGTAGGTGTTATCATTGCAACCGCACTTTTGGGTGTGGTTATTGAACGTACAGCTTATCGCCCTTTGCGCGATGCTCCTAAAAATTCTGTTCTGATTTCGGCTATCGGCGCATCCTTCCTGCTGGAAAACCTGGCTAACTATCTTTTCAGCGGCAGGCCTCTGCGTTTTCCTAATATTGAATTGTTATCACAAAATATTGATATCGCCGGTGTGCAGGTGCAAGCCATCAGTTTGGTTATCCCAGTGATAACTATGCTTTGTCTGTTTGTCTTACTGCATAT
>CAYRVN010000063.1:5732-8508 GCA_964427675.1 uncultured Acidaminococcales bacterium | reverse complement strand
TCTAACGCTAAATTTAACAATTTATTCCCTCCTCACGACTGTATAAAAATAGACGGTTACGTTACTCAAACTACGTAAACACGTCTTGGCATTTAGCAATTTGAGCAGCGCAACCGCCTAAAATATAAGCGTCGGTTTAAATAAAAAACACCTGTCCTTATGCAAGGACAGGTGTATAAACCTGCGGTACCACCTTGTTTTATGGGATTACTCCCATACTCTTACGCAGAATGCCAACACATTCCTCATCAATAACGCAGATGCTACGTTGCGGAATACTCTCGATTTTCATCGATTTGACCGCACCCTCGGTGGTCCATTTGTCGAACTGCATCTCTATCCGGCTCCCAGCTACCCGGACTCTCTGTAAGCGCATATTTCGGCGTTATCTCCACCTCAACGGTTTGTTTAGGTATTATTAAGTTGTTATTAGTCTATCACCACGATTTATCACTGTCAACACTTTTTATTGCAAAAATGTAAAATGTATTTAAATTTAATAAACAGGTATGTTTTGTTCAAACATCTTTGCAATAATATTTTCCATCGTATACATACCAGGGGGCTTTCCCAGTATTGCTTTTGCCGCAAAAATCGCTCCTTGACCAAAAGCAGCACGACTAATACTCTCATGCGACAATCTTATAGTTTGGTTTGGCAAACCAAAAATTATCTCATGGCGTCCTACTATTCCGCCAACTCGTATAGAATTTATGTGTGTTTTCGGGTTTAGATCAAGTACTCCCGCTATTCTTTTCGCAGTACCGGATACTTCGCTTTTTGCTTTAAAATGTTCTTCGACTATTTCAATATCGGCATGAGGTGCAATTTTTTGAATAATCTGAGCCGCTACCATAAGTACATTAATTCCTAACGTAATATTTGGCGAATAGAGTACAGGAGCCGTTTTTACAAAAGTTTCAAGCACGCGCATATCGTCAGGTTCGTAATTAGAAATTGCCGTCACAACAGGAGTGCCAATGGCAACCGCTCTTGTGTACAAATTGACGCTGCTGGACGTTGAGAAATCTATCAGCGCGTCAACAGGATTTTCTGCAGCAAAATTCTCATCGAGATCTTCCTCCGAAACTATTTTCCCTGCATCAAATTCATGCCCCAAAAGCCTGCTGGCATATTTATGCCGATCAAGGTCACTCTTGCGCATTACCCAGGATAACTCAAACAAATCGTCATTTAAAAACTCATTGGCGACAAGCTTTCCCGTTTTCCCAAAACCCAAAAGACCTATTCTTATTTTTTCCATTGTTTTCCTCCTCTTTCATTACGCCTACGAAGTTAGCTGACGGGTTAGGACAGAAAGAAGAATTTGCCCTTCCTAATAGGATTAACCCCAATAATGGTTCCCCCGTTTCCAAAAATGGAATTCGGCGTTTTATTATTTTTCTCACTTCCTATCGAAGTTTTAGTACACTACTTTTAATTATACTTAAATTACACCATCATCGTCAAGGAAGGTCGTTTTCCACAATTGTGTAAATGCTTTATAAATATACTAGAATAACAATATAAATATCTTAAATTAGTCAACAAAGTGTTCTTCCATTTCGGAATATCGTTATATCATTTATGTCTATTTCTACGCACCATATTTCTACCAGTTTTGAATTTAATGTTATTTTTTTATCATATTTATAAATATTTATCAATAGTTTTCATAATTTTGCAATGTAACGTTAATATTTTTGCAAATTTTGTTTGTTAAAGCTATTGACTTTTGAAAATTGTCCATCTAAAATTGATGCATAAGGCACAGACGCCTGAGTTCACAAAAAAGAACTCAGGCGTTTTTCTTTTATTCAATTCAATAAGCAATTTTTAAAAAGGAGGACAGCCTATTGATTCAATTAGCTGGCGTTAACAAATATTTTGGTCACAATCATGTGCTCAAAGATATCTCTCTAAAAGTTGAGTCAGGCGAGAAGGTTGTTGTTATTGGTCCGAGCGGTTCTGGCAAGAGTACGATGATCAGATGTATGAATCACCTGGAAGAACCTGAAAACGGTACAGTTACTGTCGATGGAATTGAGATTACCGCACCAGGCGCACCAATCAGAGAGGTCAGACAAAAAGTGGCCATGGTCTTTCAGCAATTTAACTTATACCCTCACAAAACAGTTCTGGAGAATTTAACTATAGCTCCCATCCGTGTGCAAGGTGTGAAAAAAGAAGAAGCAGAAAGAACCGGCTTAGAATTCCTGGAACGTGTCGGTCTTAAAGAAAAAGCCGCCGCCTATCCTGCACAATTATCAGGCGGCCAACAGCAGCGCGTTGCTATCGCCCGTGCTCTCAATATGCATCCACAGATCATGCTTTTCGATGAACCAACTTCCGCACTTGATCCAGAGATGATCAATGAAGTTCTAGACGTAATGGTTGACTTGGCTAGTAGTGGAATCACCATGGTTGTTGTTACGCATGAGATGGGCTTTGCCCGTAAAGTTGCCGATCGTGTCATATTCATGGCCGACGGTGAAATACTTGAAACTGGTACTCCTGAGCACTTTTTCCGTAACCCGCAAAACGAACGGGCTCAACAGTTCCTAAGCAAAATCATCAGATAAACATTATTTATGAGAGGGGATAAAATTATGTCTTTATCAAGAAAAAAACTATTGGCACTTGGGGTAGCATTAATAACATCCTTTGGTATTCTGACAGCAGGATGTGGCGGTGATACCAAAAAGGATGACTCGAAAAAGGCTACCGCTTCTGACGGCATCCAAAAAATTAAAGACCGTGGCGTTTTAAAAGTCGG
>CAYRVN010000063.1:0-5632 GCA_964427675.1 uncultured Acidaminococcales bacterium | reverse complement strand
GCTGATGCTTATGCCATGGATACTTCCAATCTTCTCGGTTATAGAGATGATGCAACTGAGCTCCTGCCAGATAAAATTGCTCCACAGCTTTATGGCGCAGCAACCAAAAAAGACAACAAAGCCCTTTTTGATTTAGTGGAAAAAACCTTCGATGACATGAAAAAATCCGGCGAGATGGACCAACTTCTCAAAAAATGGGATCTTAAATAATGGCAACCAATCCTTTTGCAGAATACAAATGGCTGGCGCTTTTAAGTGATTGGCGAGTTTTTGCCGAAGGGCTTAAAGTTACTTTGGAAGTAGCCATTGTCGCTTTGTTGATTTCACTCGCTCTGGGTATTCTGTTTGGTATTGCCGGAGTTTTTCCAAATAGGAATGTGCGCAGACTTAATCGCATTTATGTTGAATTTTTTCAAAATACCCCGCTGGTAATCCAGGTTATCTTTCTCTACCACGCGCTGCCGCATCTAAAAATCATGCTGCCTGTTTTTCTTATCGGCTGCCTAGGTATCGGCCTTTATACCGGCGCTTATATGTCGGAAGCTGTGCGTTCAGGAATTCTTGCCATTCCTCGTGGTCAAAGCGAAGCAGGGATCTCACAAGGTTTTACCTATTTTCAAACCATGCGTTATATCGTCCTGCCTCAAGCCAAAAGAATAATTCTTCCTAACATTGCTAACCAGAGTGTCAGCCTCATCAAAAATACCTCTGTCTTAGCAATGATTGCCGGCGGTGACTTGATGTATCGTGCTGATTCCTGGTCAGGCATGAATATGTATTATGGCCCAACTTACCTGGTTACAGGCTTGTTGTATTGGCTAATGTGTTTTCCTTTAACAAAATATATTAAACACCTCGAAAAAACAGCGGGGGTGAAATCATGATATCAGCTTTGCTTGATTATTCTATTATATCCTTTCTGTTGGAAGGCTTAGCTGTCACACTGAAAATATCTTTCTTTTCCATAATATTCAGCGTTATTTTCGGCACCTTGCTTGGTCTTGCCATTTACCTGAAAATCCCTATATTCAAACATCTCAGCATTCTTTACGTTGATATTGTAAGAAATGTACCGTGTCTTCTGCTTGTTCTGACAGCAAGGTTCATGACGCCATTACCACCCACCTACTCAGGCATTTTGGCTATGACTGTTTTCACTGCGGCTATTATGTCAGAAATAATCCGTGGCGGCTTGAACTCTTTGCCAAAAGGGCAAATTGAAGCAGCACAATCACAAGGTATGAGCACCTTGCAGATTGTCTGGCACATAGTTCTTCCACAAGCTTTCAGAAATGTCATCCCGCCTATGATGTCTCAATTCACCACCGTTATCAAGGATTCCTCATTTGTTTGGGCTGTAGGTACGGAAGAGCTCACTGGCAAAGGGATGATCCTTATAGGAAAGTACGGCTCTACTGCTCAAGTATTTGCGATTTTCGGTGCAGTGGCAATCTTGTACTTCTTGCTTAACTATTCTTTATCAGTTTTAGCACGTTGGCAGCACAATAGAATGAGTGTACGAAGTTATTAAAAAACGGAGCAGGCATAACCACAAATACATGTGACATGCCTGTTCCGTTTTAATCTAATTCTCCATAAACTATTTAATGTTGATTACCTTTTTCTCTGCAATAACTTTTTCTTTTTTCGGCAAAACAATCTTCAGAACACCATCTTTGAATTCTGCATCAATAGCATCCTCATCGACATCTTCAACATAGAAGCGTCTCATTACTTCGCCGGTACTACGTTCCTGACGAAGATAATTTTCTTTTTCTTCTTTTACTTCTTCCTCACGTTTTGCTTTAATGGTAAGGTAGTTGTCTTTGTAAGAAACATTAACATCTTCCTTCTTAAAGCCTGGCAAATCAGCGTCTACTGTGAAATTCTTGTCAGTTTCGCGCACGTCAACTTTAAATGATGAGCCGAAAACTCCCGCAGGGCTGAAATCTTCATCAAAAATATTGTCAAAAAAATTGGTGAAGAAATCTTTTTTGGACAGATGACCCTTTCTGAATGGTTGAAGTTCAAACATACAAATACCTCCTTGATTGATTTTTAAAGTATTTTTAAGGAAATTGTTTTAAGATTTCCTTGCTTCCTTCTTCTCATAAGGTAAAGGAATATACTGAACAGATGGCATGCGTTGTATCGGCTGGGGATAAAGTTCCATCAGATCATAAATAAGATCCGGGACATTTACATTGACATTCAGACCCATCTGGCGTAATTCATCACAAAATATTGGATAATCATGTGTCCATTTCCAGGCACTTAATTCTTTAGCAAATTCATTTACGCGTTCTGGCGGAAGTTTGTCTTTGAGCAGCTTTACTAAAGATGTTTCGACTTGTTTGACGGCCTTTTCCGCAATATCCGCCATGATAAGGGTACTGTCATCAATTCTATTAACATTTTTCTGTCCTACAGCATTAAGAATAGATACTGCCGGAAATTGACCTACCTGAGGATCAACAGGACCAAGAACGGCATTTTCATCCATTACGATTTCATTAGCCGCCAAAGCAATCATCGTACCGCCACTCATAGCATAATGAGGAACGAAAACAGTCACTTTAGCGGGATGTCGCAGCAAAGCGAGCGCAATTTGTTCAGTAGCCAGTAATAACCCCCCCTGGCGTGTGTAGAATAATGTCTATCGGCATATCATCAGGAGTAAAACGAATCGCACGCAGAACCTGCTCAGAGTCTTCAATGTCTATATATCTGCTGATGGGCAACCCAAAAAGACTTATTGCTTCTTGGCGGTGAATCAAAGTTATACAGCGCGTGCCTCGTACTTTCTCAAATTTCTGCATGAAGCTATATCTGGAACGCTCCAATGCTTTCTTTTTCATCATTGGCCAGACAGTCATCATAATAAATATAATCAGAAGTAATTGGCTAAAATCAAATGCCATAAACATATGCCCCCTTTTACAACACTACAAAGTTATCTTCAATCTCTCACGCTTATGACTTTTTCATCTTTGATCTATTTGCTGCCAAGGTGCAGAAATCATTCATTGTCATAATTATATTGATTAATTTCGACATATATCCCTTCATACCTTTATTATATGCAGAAATTCGCATTATTTCAAGGTTGCTTTTGCCATTTTTTCTTGCAAAAGATATCCTCACTTCTAATGGTATCCAGGAAAACACCAGAATTTTTTTATATTCTGTCTAAGCTTAATTTTTGCCAGCTTGCTTTAGCCTCTTTATAATAGCTATAAATACGCTAATAAGAACAATTAGGCCAACGCCAAATATCAGCAGAATTCCTCCCGTAGAAGGTTGAACTCTTTTGGTTGTTTTTTCTTCAAAAACAATGTTGTCTATAATGCTCTTAAAGCTGTCCGCATTTCCCTTGGTAAGTTCTTTCCCGTCAAGCCTCGCAATAGAGATTACAATCATTTTGCCATTCTTAACCGTGTTGTAGTTCCTCGTATATACATTGGGTCCATTTTCATCTTTGCGCCAATAATCAACAACGATGTATTTTGCTTTGTTGATTGTATAAATATAATTGCTAATTGGAGCTTTCCCGGCTTTCCTCATAGCATCCATCAATTCGGGCATCTTTTTTTCTATCTGGGCATTTTCAAAAAGGTTCAGGTCCTGGATTGCATTTGCCAGTTTGTAATATTTCTTTTCAGTTGCTACTGTGACTTCATACATTCTATTTGCATCTAAGGCAATGAGATAGGCTTCCTTTTCCATCATCATAGAATTAAATTCGCTTTTATCAATTTTCAATGTTTTCAAGGCTTCCGAGCTACCCGTCAGATCTCTTGTTAAAACAGTATAGTCAGAGGGCATACTGATATTTATATCAAGCTCATCAATTTTAAAAATAGAATTGGCCATTACATTATTAGTCATAACAAAAAATAAGATCATAAATATAATTAGCACTTTTTTCATGAAACTGCCTCCTTTTTTTGCTTATCATCCGAAGAAAATATATGGAATATTAAACGTAATTATTACGACGAAAATAGCTACAAAAATAGTATGACCATAGTTTTACTTTCAAAAAACTGTCTCTGCATGCTTATAGTCATGTTTGCTAATTCTATGAAACACGCCAGCTATCCTTTAGTAATATAATAGTTTTCCAAAATTATTTTCGTATGGAAATTTGTTATAAACTTTTAAAATTATGAAGCCAAATAACATTCAATAAAAGACTTGATTGTTGTATAATGTAATTGTAATTTATTATTTAATAATCACTATTAATCACTTAAGTTTTTTACTATCATTCTAAAATATATTTTGTATGGGAGGAATCATTTATGCCTAGTTTTGGAAACCCTTTTGAAGGACTCGCTGCTGACCGCAAACTCACACATTCAGAGTTGGTGAGAGCAATCCGCTTTTTAGTAGCAGCAGAATATGAAGCCGTTCAGCTTTATATTCAGTTAGCAGAATCAACAGATGATGAATTGGCCAAGGCAGTATTGACTGACATTGCCGATGAAGAAAAGGTCCATGCGGGAGAATTTATGACTCTGCTAAAAACATTAGCTCCTGACGAAGATTCTTTTTACAAACAAGGTGAAGCAGAAGTTGAAGATTTGAAAAAAACTTTAGCCCCACCACAAGCCGCTAATGAAGACAGTGCTCCGGCAGCTGAAGAGACTTCCTTCACGGTTGGCAGTTTAATTGAACAGAAATAGTTTATAAATAAGGGAGGTTATCTTATGGATTATCTAGATCGCTCATCCGCTCCGTTAGCTGATGCTGAATGGAATAAAATTGACACCGCCGTAATATCTTCTGCACGTGATATCCTAGTTGGACGTAAATTTCTAAATCTGCTTGGTCCGCTTGGTGCAGGTGCCTATGATGTTCCTTTTTCCGTTTATACAGGCAAAACTTCTGTAGGTATTGATATGACGGGTGAAAGCGACACAACCATAATCGCTGCCAGTTCCCGCAAATTTGTGCCATTGCCGTTGCTATATGCTGACTTCAAAATTTCCTGGCGTGACATTGAAACAGATCACAAAACAGGATTACCTGTTGATGCCAGTGCCGCAGCAATAGCAGCAGTTACAGTTGCCAGCCAGGAAGACGATTTAATCTTTAACGGCAATAAGGAATTAGGAATTGAAGGTCTGTTCACAGCAGCCGGCAGGTTAACGACAAAAATCAGTAAATGGGATGAGCCCGGCAGCGGTCTGGCAGATGTTCTAAAAGCTGTTAGCGCATTAGCTGGAGCAAGCCACTATGGTCCTTACGCTTTAGTATTGAGTCCTGCGCTCTATGGCAAACTGGTTCGTGTTTATGCAAACACTGGACTTCTCGAACTTGACCATATTAAAGCATTGATTTCCGGCGGCGTCTATTACTCAAACGTTATCAAAGGCGACAAAGCTGTTGTTATCGAACTCGGTTCGAAAAACTTTGATCTTGCTATCGGTCAGGACTTCACTGTTGGTTACTTGGGCACTGAAAAAATGAATCACATGTTCAGAGTCCTTGAAACGGCAGCTCTCCTGATTCGTCGTCCTTGTGCTATCTGCACACTAGAATAATAGTTTTAAAATTTAATCATACAGACATAAAAAAACCGCAGTCAGATGACTGCGGTTTACTTTTTAAATGGTGACCCTGGGGC
>CAYRVN010000062.1:6935-8611 GCA_964427675.1 uncultured Acidaminococcales bacterium | reverse complement strand
TGCTAATCGCTTGCAATCAGATGAAACTAATGATACAATTACTAGGCTGTATATATTAATTTATATACTTCTTCTGCTCCCATGAGGAGCCAAAGTCCAAAGGAGGAGGTGATTTCGTGAAAGCATACGAAGTCATGTACATCGTTAAACCAGTTGAAGAAGAGACTTTTGAAGCACTTGTGACAAAATTCGACACTTTGATTGCTGCAAACGGTGGAACTGTAGAAAAAACTGACCGGTGGGGTAAAAAACGCCTGGCCTATGAAATCAAAGATTTTGTAGAAGGCATTTATGTCCTCGTAACGTTCAACGCAGAACCAAAAGCTGTTAAAGAACTTGACCGTGTCATGAAGATTACCGATGATATTCTACGCCACATGATTATTAGAAAAGGCGAATAAGCCAAGGAGGTAACTATATTATGAATAAAGTTATACTCATGGGCCGACTAACACGTGACCCGGAAGTACGTTATACGCAAAGCGGTAAGGTAGTTTGCCAGTTCACTTTAGCGGTAGATCGTTTTACTACTAATCAAGAAGGACAAAGAGAAGCTGATTTCGTTCCTATCGTAGTATGGGGAAAAGTCGGCGAATTATGCGGGAATAGTCTGACAAAGGGACAAAGAGCACTTGTTGATGGAAGACTCCAGATTCGCAGCTATGAAGCGAAAGACGGAAGCGGCAAACGTTGGGTAACGGAAGTTATCGCAGGCAGCGTTCAATTCCTTGATCGCAAAACAGGCAGTGCAGGAGCTCATGAACAGGGTGCTTCCAAAGGTGAGATGGAGTCTTTCGGCTCACCGGTAGCTTTTGATGAAGAAATCCCATTCTAAAAAATGGAGGTTATGCGAATGAAACGCGAAAGAGGCAGAAAACCCAGAAGAAAAGTATGTAGCTTCTGTGTTGATAAAGTTGAAGATATCGATTACAAGGATATCGCAAAGTTACGTCGTTATGTTACTGAACGCGGCAAGATTTTACCGCGTCGTATTTCCGGTAACTGCGCAAAACATCAAAGACAACTTACCACTGCAATTAAACGTGCGCGCAATGTAGCATTGTTGCCGTTTACTACTGAATAAGAATATTGTTTGAAGATGCAATTGAGGCACCTCGGCATTTGCTGGGGTGCCTTTTATTTTGCTGTTCAGGTTCTTTTCATTTAAGGGAAATGAGTGTACAATAGATTTGTGTATCCTTTTGATTTTGTTGTTAATATGTCTTTTGAGGAGGAAATTTAGTGGCGCATAAAACTTCAGCAATGGTTGAAGCAGGTATTCTTGCAGCAATAGCGATTGTCTTTGCTTTAATAAGTACATATGTACCAGTTTTAGGAATGTTAGTCAATTTTATCTGGTGTTTGCCAATCATATTATGCGGTATGCGCAATGGTTTGCGTTGGAGCATTATGACTTTGGCAGTTTCTGGTGCGGTTATTTCTATTCTTATCAGTCCGATTAATGCGTTGTTGTTAGTCGCTGTTTTTGGTCCTTTGGGACTTGTAGTCGGAGAATGTATGAAACGGAAACTGCCACCGGTTAAACTGCTTGCTATCAGTTCTGTCGCTGCGTTTGTTTCCTTAATTGTCAGTGTCGGGATAACCTTCGCTTTCTTGGGTTCTGATCCTATTTCCATGTTTTTTGGTATGTTTGATGAAGCTTTGGCTGACATAAC